>CBDTVF010000278.1:0-4720 GCA_965363775.1 uncultured Gammaproteobacteria bacterium | reverse complement strand
GACCGCTTTCAAGTTTCAGCAGAAGCGTATTTCTTTGCTCCGCAGGCAATGCAGTGATTCCTGCCCTCAATTGTTCGGTCAGTTCCCCCTCGATAACCCCTTGTGAAGGATCTGGCCGGTCATCTGGCAGTGTATCTGCCTCCACGGTGTCGATGGGTCGTAAACTGCGGTAGTGGTCCACCAGGTGGTTGTGGGCGATTCTGTACATCCATGCTTTGAAGGGGGCATTTGAACGGTATTTGCTACGTGCCTTAATGATTTTTTCCCAGGCACCCTGGTAGAGGTCATTGACTGTTGCTGCGTCATTGATCTGACGGTTGAAATAGCGGAAGAGGGGACCGCGGTGCCGGGCATAGAGTTGATCGAAAGCTTTTGCATCACCCTTTGCATATTGGTGCATCAATTTTTCGTCGGTTATTTCCCGCATGAGGGAAGCGTAGCGGAATTGGAGTATTGAGCCAAGTACTGTCATCCCGGCCTGCGCCGGGATGACGGTACCTCCAGAAAGGACTTAATATGCTTGAATTCAACCTTTGTCCACGTTTTGAGCAACATTTTCTGTTTGATCCAATGTATCAGCTAGAGTCACTAACTGCATGAATTCGCTGCGGTAACCGTGTTGATCATTTCCTCTGGATTGGCGGGCCAGGTTTGCGATTTCGTCGTAGCTGAAACCTTCCAGGTAGGTGCCGCCGCGTAACTTCTGTCCAAAGGCCGCTACGGATGCTGCGAAGTTGAAGCTGTCACTACCGCGTGCATTAATACCGCTATCCATTACTGCTGATTCAATCAGTTTTGATACCGATTCATTGGGCGACTTGTAACGTATACGCAGGTGGGCAAGTTCGTTGCTGAATGTCCCTTTGTCTTGTTCAACGCTTGTCGATTCGGATTGGTAGCGCCGATCTGGCAGACGTTGTCCGTTGCTACCGGTGAGGGCGATTTCATACAGGGCTGTAACCCGGTGACCGGCACCGATTTCACCGGCATCCACTTTGTCATTGGTGAAATCTTCCTCGTTGAGCATACGGTTTTCATAACCGATCAAGCGGTATTCAGATACCCGGGCAGGGTTGAATTCGATCTGGATTTTCACATCCTTGGCGATGGTCAATAGTGTTGCCGATAGTTCTTCAGCCAACACCTTTTTTGCTTCCGAGAGACGGTCTATATACGCATAATTGCCATTGCCTTCGTCGGCGAGTTGTTCCAGTAAATGATCATTGTAGTTGCCGCTGCCAAAGCCGAGGGTAGTCAGAGCGATACCTGCCTTGCGCTTACGTTGGATCAGGTCAATAAGTTCTTCGGTACTGGCCAGACCGACGTTGAAGTCGCCATCGGTTGCCAGGATGACGCGGTTAACGCCGTCTTTGATGAAGTTCTGCTGTGCCATCTGGTAAGCGAGACGGATTCCGGCAGCACCATTGGTAGAACCGCCAGCCTGCAATTGCTGCAATGCCACCAGGATGTCCGCCTTGCGGTCACCGCGGGTAGGTTTAAGCACGATACCAGAGGCGCCCGCGTAGACGACTATGCTGATGCTGTCACGCGCGTCGAGTTGTCCGACCAGCATGGTCAGTGCCTGCTGCAGCAGCGGCAATTTGTCGGCTGAGTTCATCGAACCCGATACATCAAGCAGGAATACAAGGTTGGATGCTGGCAATTGCGTCCGTGGAACCTTGTAACCCTGGATACCTATACGTACTAAACGGGTGTTGGTGTTCCAGGGTGTGGGGGCAATTTCAGTGCTGACCTGAAATGGTACGTCCTGGCTTTCCGGATAGGGGTAATCGTAGTTGAAATAGTTGATGAACTCTTCTACCCGAACGGCATCTTCGGGTGGTAGTTGTCCCTGGTTCAGCCAACGCCGCATATTCGAATAGGCTCCGGTATCCACATCAATTGAAAACGTGGAAACCGGGTTGCTGGCGACCCGAAAGATGTTCTGGCTTTCAAGGTGTTGGTAATTCTCTCGATAGAGGGGTTCATTTGCATGACGGATATTGTTTTGCATCATACTTGTCATGAGTGTGCCGACTTGGGCCTGGCTGTGCTTTGCAGCCACCATGCGGTCCCTTGCCACATGCTTTGTTATTAAGGCTGCATCATATTCATGCAGTACGGCAGTAGATTCTGGTTTCTTCCGTTCTCCGTCTAATCTTTCCTCGACCGGACCTGGCATAGCGATAATGATCTGCTCATCTTCATGGGTTTTACCGGTTAAGTCTCTTACCGTGTCTTGTGTACGTGATTGGGACTCGGTGCTGCCTGCGACTTGCGAGCTGTCGTTCTTTTCTACAGCGCAGGCTGTGAGAGTGGTGATGCAAAGTGTGATGACTAGTGTTTGGAATTTCATTTTTTACTCCTGGTTTGCTGAAAAATCATTTCGTACTGGTTAAATACGTGAGCAGGTGTAAAAAGGGGTTAAACCGGGCTGACCCGAGTGGATTTACCTCTCGTCAGGTTCTGCAAAAGAATCCACCCAAACCAAGCCGGGATATGTGTACCTGCCGTCTGAGACCTTAAAAAACAGGGATGTTTTTTACAGAGCCTACATGGACGTACTTGTGGCGTGTCTCAGAGGGCAGGTACACGTGTCGCGGCGTTCTTTGGCACGGATCTTAAAGAATCCATCGGGGATTCGCAGGATGTAGGGGGTTCCTCCCAAGACACGCCGTAAATACGTCCATGTAGGCTCTTTAAAAACATCCCTGTTTTTTAAGGTCTTGGGAGGAACCCCCTACACCCTGCGAATTGTGCGAGCATTTAGCAGTCGGCCCTCACCGATCTCCTAGAACCAAACTGCGTTTCTGTTGACAAGATTGCTATTCACTGTCCTTGACAACTACCCCCCAATCAATCACTCTGCCCCGCATGTCTGCAGGTGTCCTTTTGACTGCTCGGTCAGGGGATTAAACGGGAAGACGGTGCACCACCGAAGTTACTACTTTGGGGTAATTCCGTCGCTGCCCCCGCAACGGTAGGCGAAGGTACGGGTCATTGCAGCCACTGTGTTTTAACATGGGAAGGCGACCCTTCATCAGCGATGTTATATCGCTCTTCGCAAGCCCGGAGACCGGCCAGCAGTTTTTTCACTTGTGCATTCGCGGCGGGCGGAGGCGTGTGAGAACTGCTTCCTCAACCAGCGTCACCGACAGAAGCAATCTCCCATCTCCGACCATCCCAGTATGCACCCATGCGCGTTCGGGTGAGATCGCACTGGAAAGGACAATGGTCAAACAACACTTCAGAACTATTTCAAACATGGTCGGTTTTGCGTTCATCAGCTTGTTTAGCAATCATGTATCTGCGGAAGATATTTTAGAACTGGACGACTTGCTGGTCACCGCACGTCTCCAGCCTATCTCGGTAAGAGACGTCGCCAGTTCCGTCACTGTTATCACCCGGGAGGAGATCGAACAGAAGCAGGTAAAATTTCTCTCTGACCTGCTTCGCGATGTCCCCGGATTCTCCGTCAGCCAGGCGGGCGGTGTCGGTTCTCAAACCCAGGTGCGCGTGCGCGGGGCGGAAGCCAATCACCTGCTGGTACTGATGGATGGTGTACGCGCCAACGATCCGGCAGCCAGTGGTGAGTTTCAGTATCAGTTTGCATTGACATCCGATATAGAACGAATCGAAATCATCCGTGGTCCGCAAAGCGCTACCTGGGGCAGTGATGCCATGGCTGGCGTGATTAATATCATCCGCAGGAAAGACGTTGTAGATCATTACCTTGCTGGTAGCGTTGAAGCGGGTTCATTCAGCAGCACCAATGCGGGTGTGGAAGGTGGCTATTCGGGGGATATTGTTCAGGTCACTGGCAGCCTGTCCTACCTGGATACCGATGGCACCAATATATCGCGGTTCGGTAATGAAAAAGACGGTGCCCAGAACATGACTGGCAGCATCGCACTTGAATCTGATGTCAGCGACTCATTCAGCCTGCGTTTTTCAGGAACTGCGATAGACTCGAGTAACGATTACGATGATATTGACTATTTTCTCACGGGTCTGCCAACAGACGCAGACCGGGTAACTGAATCCAGGCAGAATTTTCTGAGCGGTGAAGTTCGCTACGAACCTCAACAGGGTTCATGGTCTGGTAATTTTTCCGTGAACTGGATGGACTCGGACAATGATAATTTCAGCGACGGGCTGTGGTCGGGTTCAACGGCGGCTGAAACGCTTGAATACCGTCTCCGTGGCGGAAATGTGTTCGGTAAAGACCAGAATCACCGCTTCGGTT
Organism: uncultured Gammaproteobacteria bacterium; assembly: GCA_965363775.1. Lineage (GTDB taxonomy): Bacteria > Pseudomonadota > Gammaproteobacteria > Xanthomonadales > SZUA-36 > SZUA-36. The sequence goes on along the minus strand of CBDTVF010000278.1, from coordinate 474 downwards.
TTGCCATTGAGCACGAAAAAGTAGATTTTTCCCAACGTGGTGAAGTCGGCTATTACGATCCCAACCAGGATCAATATTATGACGTAACAGGTTATGCGTTGGAATATGTTGGCAAACCAATAACAGGATTTACCTGGACTGCCAGCACCCGGCTTGATGACTACAGCGATTTCGACAATGCAACGACCTGGCAACTGGCAGGATCATACCAACTCACCCCTGCCCTGCGTTTCCGTGGCTCAGTGGGAACAGGCTCCAAGGCACCGACGTTTACAGAGCGTTATGGATATTACGAGGATTTATTTATCGGCAATCCTGATCTGAAACCGGAATCCTCCCGGGGTTGGGAAGTCGGTTTTGATGTCACTTCTGAAGATGGCAAATATCAATTTCAGCTGGCTTATTTTGACCAGGATTTACAGGACGAGATCGACGGTTTTGTTTATGATCCTGCAAGTGGGCTTTTTACCGCAA
>CBDTVF010000277.1:0-4733 GCA_965363775.1 uncultured Gammaproteobacteria bacterium | reverse complement strand
AACAGTATCTACAGCTCAGCCTGATTCTTTTAATTTCAGGCGGTTCAGACCCGGTATTGCTGGATTCATTGGCACCGCCTGGTAGTAATGAGCAGGACAGAAAGGTTACAGATTTCAGCCCGGATGATTACAAGACTCCGTTGATCCGTATTGTCGATCAGGAGTCGATGCTGTCTGGCGCGGCTTTTCTGCTGCGTTTTGCACATGATTCGGAGGATGAAATCCAGACTAGCCTGGAAAAAATCAATTCCGACAATCCAGTATTGATCAGCTTGGTAGACATGAATGCCATCACCGAGGATGCCATCATCATTCGTAATGCCATTGCCGACGCGATTGGCTATTCAAACCTGGTTGAAGAAAAACAGGTCGCAATTCACCTGCAGAACTACAGAACCCAAACCATACGTATCAGAAACATCATGGAATATGAGGTTTTTGATGAAGAACTTCAGCGTCTGACTGATGAGGCGATTCTTTCTGTGGGGGGCAAACTGGACGCTTATAAACGTATGTTTGACGAAGAAGTTGATTCAAAAGCACTCGATCGGCAATTTGATGCCGCCCAATATATCTTTAACCGAACCGAAAAGTTCGATGAAAAAGCGGGTTTGCTAACCGAACAGATTATGAAGAACGTGATACTTACCAAGAGTACCCCGAATTCAAATCCCTAGCCCGGTGCACCACCATCCGGTCACTTCAATGCCGGCCGTGGTAACCCCCGTTTAATCGTGTATCCACCTTGAATAATCTCTGCCCGCACTGATGATGCTGTGCGGCAGATTTTCCATCAACTTACAGAATTCTTCACCATGCATGTGGATCAGGTTCTCATGATCACCTGCTTCGATGTAGATTTCCGAGGCGTTTGTCAGTTGCTCGTCCCAGATTACATCCAGTCCGTAGGCATTGCTTAATGCCGGAACTGCACCGTAGTCACAATCCTGGAACAGGTTCGGCAACTCGTCTTCACGAGCCATCTGCAAGTTACGACCCAGACTTTCGTTGACCCATTCGAGGTCCACACGGTTTGTCGATGGTAGTACGCTGACGATGTAGCCACTCTCATCTTCAAGTACCACCGCCTTGGCCAGCTGGTGGCTTGGAACATGGGCGGAATGTGCTGATTCGAGCGCTGTTGAGGAATGTAAGTGTTTTACCATGTCATATTCGACATGATGATCTTCAAGGAATGATTTCAATGTTGTTGCGATAGCCATGGCTCCCTCCTGTTAAACATTGAGTGAAACCGTGCTTGACGGCAAACGTCGCAAGTCACGTGGTATTAACACAAATATCAAGTCGTGCGTTCGCACAGCCTGATACCTTAAGTATAGAGTATTAAAAGAGGGTTGGTGTAGGTGAAGGTGATCTAATTACACTCGAAATCGCCCGCTTCCAGGGCGTGGCATTGGGCCGGAAAACCATTCTGTTGCCAATATTCCATCAGGTGGGTGTTTACAAAGTCTTTGAAGGACGATGTTTTGCGGTAATAAGCCGCATCGGGATGCCATATCAACCCGGCATTGGTGAGAGTTGGAAAGCAATGATCCTGCCGCAGTGCAACGGCAACCTCATTCATATTGCATATATCAATGTTATACGCTTCCCCCCATTGATTGAAACGCTCTACGCGGGCTGTATGATCTTCGAGAGGGTTCTCAATGGCTTCAATCCAGTCCTTGACCGGTGCGAATTGTTTGCGCAGCGCGAGGGCGGCAACCAAAAACGCCATCTTACGCTGCCCGCTACGCACGTAATAGGATACAAAGGACTCATCAGTTGAATGAAAATTATACTCAAGGGTAGATTCGAACTGCCTGATGGCCGCCTCAATCTTGCCTGCGGCCAACAGACTTGAAGCCAGGTATTGACTGCAGATCAGGTAGCCGGCATCGACGGTGAGACATTGCTCAAAATTTGTACGGGCCTGTTCAATATAACCCATATCCTTGAACGTAATTCCCCGCCAGAGCCAGGCGGTTGCATTTTTTGGATCGTTTTTAATGGCAATATCCAGGTTTTTAATGGCGCCTGCAAAGCCTTCACCAGTGGTTTCATGTTCCATACCAATGACGGCATAAGCCATGGATAATCCGGGATCGATTTCCAGCGCTCTGTTGGCAGCATCGAGCGCCAGCGTCGAGTGGTCAATCCCGTCACCCGATAGCCATGAAGTCGCTACAAAACGTACTGCGGCAAGGGCTTCCCAGGCACGTGCAAACTGTGGATCCATGCTGGTAGCCTGTTCCAGTAATTGCCAACTGGTAGGGAGATTCTCGCGGGCGATGAACAGTTCCCTTGCCTTGAGATAGAGATCATAGGCATCGAGATTACTGGTAGCGGTATCCACAACGACAGCTTGCAGGCCAATGTCCAACTCAGTTGTCAGGGCAGAGACAATCGCATTGGCGATCTCATCCTGAATCTGGAAAATATCGTCCATGTTCCGGTCATAACTGTCTGACCACAGGTGGCGGTCGTTGCTGGTATCGATCAACTGTGCAGTGATACGCAGACGATTACCAACTTTTCGCACGCTGCCTTCAAGAATATTCGCAACCCGCAATGTCCTGGCTATTTGCCGAATATTCCGGCTGTCGTTTTTGTAAGCAAAGGATGATGTCCGTGAAGCGACATTGAGGCCTTCAACTTGTGTCAGAACGTTGAGCAACTCCTCGGACAGGCCATCAGAGAAATATTCCTGGTTGGCATCTGCGCTCATGTTGGTAAACGGCAGCACGGCGATGGAGTTTTCTTCGATGACGGGTTCCGGTTCTGGTTCGGGGGCAGGCGGGGTGGCTTCGAATGTTAACTCGGATCCGTCGGGTAAAGGCATGTACCGTTCCAGTGCCACCATACCTACAACAACGGCCAGTAATGCCATGGTGATGTAATCCAGTTTATGACCGGTTGTCCGGGTCAGGGAATCAACCCGCTGAAGATCAGATTCCTTGCGGATGCCATCAGTTGTGATTGCGAAGGACCAAGTGAAATAAAGTGCGATGGGTAAGCCGGCGATCAGGAAGGTGATAAATACACCCATTACCCAGGCTGGCGCCGCATAATTTTGAGCGATGATGTAGCCTAACTGGATTAAGACCCAGGCACCGACGATATAGGCCATACCGATCCGAAATACATTCCGGCGTTTCAATTCTCCGAGAAATTTCATTGGAATATCCTTCTGGATTTGAGTGGATTTCGGTTTCCGAAGCGAATGCTCACCTGTATCGCTTCAACAGGGCTATAAAATCGGGGCTATAACGTATGGCATCAAATGCGGGATCCAGATCAACCGTATGAACCGAGGTCTTGCTTGGTGCTTGTAAAATGGATTTCAGTATCTCGATGGCTTCAGATGTCATTCCGGTGATGCCAAAAATACGAGCGTATTCGAGTTCGTATTCAAATTCAGCCAGGTCATCCGCAGGCTTTGATAATCTGGATTTCTGCACCATGGTTCTTATCGTGTCCGGATCGGCGCCCTGGATGGCGCTGACTCTTGCCTCTGCCAGGTCTATCCGATAGTCCTCACCCAGTCTTGTGCGCAAACCCCTGAGGCGAAATAATGCTGCATTGGCTGCTTGCATTGCCTCGTCCCGCCGCCCCATAAAGTGCAGAATCTGTGCAGCCCAATCTTCTCTGAATTTGATATCACCACGTTGAACCTCGAATTCATCGGAAAAACCCCGGGCAACCGTCAGGGCCTCATCAAATCGTTTTGCCATAATGTTGACGAGCATGAATGTCTCATAAAAATTTACATCATCGCCATGTTGTACACCGATCGTTTGTTGGACGGCGGTTTGTACATCACCTTTTTCCTGTACGACGATTTGTGCCTGGGTGGTCTTGCCCCAGAAGCTGTCCGGGTCAAGCTCACGGGCTTTTTTAACCGCGATATTGGCGTCTTCATAGCGGTGCATGTACATGAAAGTCAGCGCATATTCGTGCCAGTTGAAATGTACACGTGGATTTAGTTTAAGCGCCTGTTGCATCGATTCCAGTGCCTGTTCCCATAAACCGGCCCGACGTGAAACCCAGCCCCTCCACATATACGCTTCATCGTTGCCTGGCATCATTTCGATGGCTTTTCCGAGATTGTACAAGGCCCGCTCGTAATCCAGATGACCCCAATACCAATAGAACCCTTCAGCCATAAACAACTCGGCAAAGTTGGCATCTATGCCCCTGGCGTGTTCAATCGCCTCACGTGCCAGTTCGCGATTGGCAGGGTCACCGCCATATTGCCAGTAGCTGGTCATATGTGCCCGTGCCAGACCGATCCAGGCAAGCTTGAAACTGGGGTCAAGTGCCAGTGATTCCCTGTACAACGCAATGGCGGTCTGGTAATCGGCCATGATTTCGTTATAGGCATATCGCCTGGCTTGAAGATAGAGGTCGTAGGCGGCAACATTCTCGGTTGGAACATCCGCAACACTGGCCAGTTCAGACGGTGTAAGCGTTGCTTCCAGGGCCCCGGCAATCGCTAGTGCGATTTCGGACTGAATATCAAACAGGTTATTGGTGGTCAATTCACGGTCATATATTTCGGCCCACAGGTGCTCGTCGGTATCGGCATCTATCAACTGCACATTGATACGCACTCGATCACCGGCACGTTGTACAGAGCCCTCCATCACGTTCGCGACGCTTAATTCGCGTGCGATCTGACGCAGATTCTTGGTGGTGTCTCGATACTCCATGACCGAGGTCCGCGATATTAC
>CBDTVF010000276.1:0-4743 GCA_965363775.1 uncultured Gammaproteobacteria bacterium | reverse complement strand
TGAGGAAATCAAATACATGCAGGCGCGCCGTGAAGCCCTGGGTGGCTACCTGCCACAACGACGGGTTCAGTCGACCCCATTGGAAGTGCCTCCACTGGAGGCCTTTCAATCGCTCCTAAAGGATACCGGTGATCGTGAAATCAGTACCACGATGACCTACGTGAGGGCCCTGGCTATCATGCTCAGGGATAAAAATGTAGCCAAGCACATCGTACCTATCGTTGCCGACGAGGCGCGTACTTTTGGTATGGAGGGTATGTTCCGACAACTGGGTATCTATTCATCCAAAGGACAGCTTTATACACCGGTGGATTCCGACCAGTTGATGTTCTACAAGGAGGATACCGGCGGTCAGATATTACAGGAAGGCATTTCCGAAGCTGGAGCCATGTCGTCCTGGATCGCAGCAGCTACCAGTTACGCCAACACTGGCGTTCCCATGATCCCGTTCTTTATTTTTTATTCCATGTTTGGTTTTCAGCGTATTGGCGACCTGGCCTGGGCTGCCGGTGATTTGCGTGCGCGTGGATTCCTGTTGGGCGGTACCTCGGGTCGTACTACACTCAATGGTGAAGGCCTGCAGCACGAAGATGGCAACAGTCATGTTATTTCCGGGATGGTGCCTAATTGCGTTTCCTATGACCCGACATTCGGTTACGAACTGACAGTGATCCTGCAGGACGGTATGCGACGCATGTACCAGGAACAGGAAGACGTTTATTACTACATTACCGTGATGAACGAAAACTACACCCATCCGGGTATGCCCGTGGGTGCGGAGGATGGTATTCGGAAAGGTATGTACCGGTTCCGTGCGGGTCGTTCAGGTTCGCACAGTGTGCAGTTGCTGGGTTCCGGGGCAATTCTGCGTGAGGTTATTACAGCAGCCGAGATTCTTGAGCGGGATTATTCAGTCAGTGCCACCGTCTGGAGTGCAACCAGCTTTACCGAGTTACAACGCGATGGTACCGATGCTGCACGACGTAATCGTCTGAATCCGGACAAAGATCCGCGTATCCCGTGGGTGGCAGAATGTCTTGAAGGACTGGATGGCCCGGTTATTGCGGCAACGGATTATGTGCGTGCCTTTGCCGAGCAGATACGCCCATATTTGCCACAGCAGGATTACACAGTGCTGGGTACGGATGGATTTGGCCGCTCGGATACTCGTGAAAATCTGCGTCGTTTCTTTGAAGTAGACAGCAGTAATATTGTTTATTCTGCCTTGTACGCCTTGCATAAACGCGGTGACCTGTCTGTTAACGAATTGCTCAAAGCACGCAAGAGTCTGGGTCTTGATCCTGATAAGCCCAATCCACTGAAGTCGTAAAAATATGAAAACAAAATATCAAACACGGATTGGTGGCAGACATGGCTGATCAAATCGAAATTAAAGTACCTGACATAGGCGATTTTTCCGATATACCGGTGATAGAAATACTGGTTGCGGTCGGTGATTCTGTTGAAGCTGAACAATCACTGGTAACGCTGGAAAGTGACAAGGCGATGATGGAAGTACCTGCACCCGTTGCGGGAATCATCCTGGAATTGCGGGTGGCGGAGGGTGACACAGTATCGGAAGGCGGAATTGTAGCGGTCCTTGAACCCGGGGATGTTGTCAAACCACAAGTGACTGAAACTGCACCACCGGTGGAAGCGGAACCGGAGCAACCGGCAGAGGCGAGAGCGCCTGCGCCGGTGCTAGCCAGTCAACCGGCGGCAAAATTAGCCAGGCCGGTACCACCATCTGCAGGTCGCAGACAATCACCGCCGGTACCGATGGACGCCAATGTGACACTACCGGCAACGACGCCCTATGCCAGTCCGGCTATACGTCGTTTTGCGCGTGAGCTTGGGGTAGACCTGTTCCAGGTCACGGGAAGTGGTAAAAGCGGACGTATTGTCCGTGAAGATATCATGGCTTTTGTCAAATCGGTCCTGTCGGGCGCAGCAAAACCGGCTTCGGGTGGTCTGGGTTTTGATTTGCCACCGCAACCAAAAGTTAACTTCAGTCGTTATGGCGAAGTCGAAACGCAAGCCCTGTCCAAAATTCAAAAGGTCTCCGGATCATATCTGCATCGTAACTGGGTCAGCATTCCGCATGTCACCCAGAACGACCTTGCTGATATCACCGATATGGAGGTTTTCCGCAAAGCCACGGCCAAGGAACAGGGGGTTAAGTTAACGCCGTTGGTTTTCCTGATTAAGGCCAGTGTTGCTGCTCTCAGACAGTTCCCGACATTCAATGCCTCTTTGGATGAGACACGTGAAAGCCTGGTGCTCAAGAAGTACTTTCATATCGGTATTGCAGTAGATACCCCGGATGGTCTGGTCGTACCCGTGATACGTGATTGTGATCAGAAAGATATCTTTGAACTGGCCACTGAACTGGCAGATATGAGCCAACGGGCCCGTGATGGCAAACTCAAACCTCTCGAAATGCAGGGTGGTTGTTTCTCCATATCCAGCCTGGGTGGTATCGGTGGTACATCGTTTACGCCAATTATCAATGCACCGGAAGTGGCGATACTGGGTGTCTCGAGATCCAGCATGCGTCCGCAGTGGGATGGCGAAGCATTTCATCCGCGTATGATGCTGCCGTTGTGTCTGTCCTACGATCACCGGGTGATTGACGGTGCCAATGGCGCACGCTTCACGCGTTATCTTGCCACCTGTCTTGAAGATTTTGAAAATATGGAATCGTAGTTAATGGCTGATTACGATAGCAATCCAAACTCGCGACTGGGGCAGCGCATGCTGTGGCTTGCGGCTTTGGGTCTGTTAGGCGGTTTGTACCTGTTTTTTTCGCTACTGGAAAGCGGCGGTGGTCCAGGTACTGTCAGCTCCGTTGATTCCAATGGTGGGGCGATGGTCGTTATAGAGCAGGACCGCAGTGGCCATTATGTGGCAGACGGGCAGATCAATGGCCAGCCGGTCACTTTTTTGGTTGATACGGGTGCGACCGATGTTGCATTGCCGGAATCCACGGCGCGTGCCCTGGGTCTGGAATTTGGGCCGAGAGTCACCGTGATGACAGCGGCCGGTCCGGCGAAAGCCTGGGTGACACGGTTGGACGAGGTAGCTGTGGGTGGAATACGTCGTAAAAACGTACGTGCGAGCATCACCAGCGGAGAATTTAACGGAATATTGCTTGGTATGAGTTTTCTGAGGCACTACAGCTTGCAGCAACAGGACGGCAAGCTGGTGATCAGGGAATTTGGTACTGGCGAATAATGCGAATAGAAGAGTGCTGAGCAATGAGTAATACGATTGAAATCTGTGTACCTGACATCGGTGATTTTATTGATGTTCCGGTGGTTGAGGTCCTGGTCAAGGCCGGCGAACATGTGGATGCCGACCAATCCCTGGTGACACTGGAAAGTGACAAGGCCGTTATGGAAATTCCGTCCCCTTCCGCCGGTGTTATCCGTTCGGTGGATGTCGAGGAAGGAGACTTTGTTTCAGAGGGTTGGCTGGTGGCCAGGCTGGAAGCGGATGAGGCCGTTGCCGTGACCACCAAAGAACCGGGTTCACCCGCAGCAACACGAGCCACTCCGGTTGAAGAAGCGCGAGTGGATTCTCCTCAACCAGAACAAGATGTTGTAGAGGAAGTGATAGAGCCAGATGTTGAATATGATTTTGACGTGTTGGTTCTGGGTGCCGGTCCTGGTGGATATACCGCTGCATTCCGGGCTGCCGACCTGGGTTTGAAAGTAGCCCTGGTCGAGCGCTATTCGTCACTGGGTGGTGTGTGTCTGAATGTAGGCTGTATTCCATCCAAGGCCCTGCTGCATGCGGCCGTTGTCATTGATGAGGCAGCCGCCATGGCAGACCATGGTGTGGTTTTCGGTAAGCCGGAAATCGATCTGGACAAACTACGTGGTTGGAAGGAAAAGGTTGTCGGGCAGCTAACCGGTGGGCTTGCTTCCATGTCCAAACAGCGGAAAGTAACCGTTATACAGGGTCACGGTGTCTTCACCAGTGACCATGAAATGAGTGTTGATACGGCAGACGGCATTCAGCTTGTCAGCTTCGCGTATGCCATCATTGCGGCGGGTTCTCAGGCATTCAAATTGCCGGGCCTGCCATGGGATGATCCACGGGTGATGGATTCTACCGATGCGCTGGAATTGAAGGATGTTCCTGAACGGCTTTTGGTTATTGGTGGCGGAATTATCGGCCTGGAAATGGCCAGTGTTTACCAGGGCCTGGGTAGCGAGGTCACGGTGGTCGAGCTAACCGGTCAGTTAATGCCCGGTACCGACAAAGACCTGGTCAGGCCGCTGCAAAGAAGAATCACCTCGCGTTATTCCGGCATCTTTGTCAACACGATGGTGACGGCCGTTGAAGCTGCAGATGATGGTCTTCACGTGACTTTTGAAGGGGCTAAAACACCTGAAAACACCGTATTTGACCGCGTGCTGGTTTCAACCGGCCGGACACCGAATGGAAACCTGATCGGTGCAGATTCCGCAGGCGTTGAGGTCACGGAACGCGGATTTATACCCGTTGATAAGCAAATGCGCACCAATGTGCCGCATATTTTTGCGATTGGCGATCTTGTTGGTCAACCGATGCTGGCACACAAGGCTACCCACGAGGCAAAAGTTGCGGCAGAAGTTTGTGCCGGAATGAAAAGTGCGTTCGAGGCGCGGGTTATCCCATCGGTTGCCTATACCGATCCTGAGATCGCCTGGGCCGGACTGACAGAAATAGAAGCCAAAGAACAGGATATTGATTACA
>CBDTVF010000275.1:0-4764 GCA_965363775.1 uncultured Gammaproteobacteria bacterium | reverse complement strand
CTACGCCCGCGAAGCTGATTTGAGGCTTCAACGACCTGCCAGATAGCTTGGGCACCAATGGCTTCACCAAATGATGAAAAACCGCCACTTGGATTCACTGCAACTTCCCCGCCAATTTTTGTTAAACCATCGCTAAACATTTTGGCAGCTTCCCCCTCACCACAAAAACCGCAGGTCTCCAGGTACTGGAGATAATGCCAGGAGCTATTATCTGGCAACTCCAGAACATCTACATTTTCAGGCCCGATACCGGCCTTCTCATAGGCCTGCTGTGATGCAGAGTAGCTTTCACTGAGCAGTGGTGCTTCTGCTTTGGATGGTGCAGATAGAGCCGAAATGCGGATGGTTGGATCGCCATAAATGGCGCTGCCCATGGTCGTTGCAGCAATCCGTACCGGCTTGTTTGCCCTCGCGATCGTTTTCGGGTCTGAAGACAGAATCACCGCTGCAGCACCATCACTGGTAGCACATATTTCAAAAAGCCTCAGCGGATCGCATACCATGACTGATCCAAGCACTTGTTCACGTGTGTAGATTTTTTTATACCTTGCATTCGGGTTTTTGGAACCGTACTGACTGAGCTGAACCTTAATGTCTGCCAGGACTTCCTCTGTATCACCATACTTTTCAAACCGCTTTCGACATTCCAGCGCCCAATAAACCGGGTTCGGCATCCCGGCCATCTGCCAACGCAGCACGTCCCTGTCAGCCTTGGGATCTTTTGACTTGGCAGTGAGGAAACCCTTCGGGGAAATATCCACGCCAACGGCCAGGGCTGTATCAGTTTCTCCTGCGGCGATAGAGTTATGGGCCATACGAATAGCTGCAGACCCTGTAGCGCAGGCATTGTAAACATTCACCACCGGCACACCTGTTTCACCGAATACACTTTCTATGTACTGACCTGAGAGATGCCCTGCGTTCCCGCCATAAATCAGGATACCCGACATAATCGCACCGATTTTATCCCAGGTGATGTCGGCGTCTTTCAAGGCCTCGGCAACTGCAACCTCACCAAGCTGGGTAAAAATCTTGTTCTCAAATTTTCCCCAGGGGTGCATTCCGACACCAACGATATATACATCTCTCATTTTCTTAGCCTCTTCATATTTGCAATGAAAAATCACACAGGATTCTTACAGACCCAATACCGGTTACTTCACGACGCGAAATGCCCAGGTAATCACATCGTTGCCTTCTTCATCGTGGCTGACGGTGTAACTGACAGTTTCCATTTCAAGACCTATCTTTAGTGCTTCCAGATCACTCTCAACGATCAGGCCGGCCACAGAAATCCCTTCCGGAAACTCCACCATTGCCAATCCATACGGCGTAATGTCCCCAAGGGTCTTGAATGGCGGCGGGCACATATAGTGCTGAATGGTATAGGTAGCCAGTGTGCCTTTATTACTCAGCAGTACTTTCTCCACACCTTCGCGGGAACACCCCGGACGGTGCTGAGCATGGGCAGCGGGGAAAAAATAGGTACCGCAGCTGCTGCATTTTGCACTTTGCATTCTGAGACCGTCCTCCGCCCATTCAAACAAATCAGGTAGGGCGGGTACTTTTCGCTTAGCTGTTGCAACGTTTCCCATGGCAGTATTCTCCTTAACAAATCAATGTTCAATAATCATGACCGGGCTGTTTGACCCTCTTGTCCGAAATGACCAGCGGCACTTTGATCACCCTTCAGCGACCATTAAATTTCGGAATCCTTGCCTCGATAAATGCATTTACGCCTTCTACTTTATCTTCCAGGGTTAGTGCCAGGCTGTACATCTCGCGTTCGTAATCCAAACCCGAATCCAGTCCGGTCTGCATGCCTTTATTGATCGCCTGCTTGGCGAGTCTGAGCGCGGCCGAACTTTTCATGGCAATTTTTTGTGCTATTGACCTGGCCGTGGGCATCAGTTCATCCATGGCAACCACGCGGTTCACCAGCCCAATGCGGTCCGCTTCTTCAGCCCTGATGATATCGCCGGTAAAAATCAGCTCTTTGGCCCTGCAAACCCCAACCAGCCGCGGCAAACGTTGAGTTCCGCCACCACCCGGAATGAGTCCCAGATTGATTTCGGGCTGACCGAATTTTGCTTTTTCGGAGGCCACAATGATGTCGCAGGCCATGGCAATTTCACACCCACCACCCAGGCAAAAACCATTTACTGCGGCAATCACCGGCTTTTCCAGACGCTCAATCATGACACCCAGTCGTGTAATATCGTGGGCGGTAAGCGGGCTTGTTTGATTCAATTCCTTGATGTCTGATCCCGCTACGAAAGACTTACCCGAACCGGTCAAGATCAGCACCTTGATTTCATCATCCTGGGCAACTTCCCCCACGGCCGTGGCAAACTCTTGACGGGTTTGGTTATTCAGTGCATTCATTGCCGCCGGCCTGTTAAACGTAATGACGCCAATTCCCTGATCTTTCTCGAACAGGATATTCTCAAAATTCATCATGCCTCCGACACACTTTTTGCATGCTTGCGCCCACCATACTCGCAGAGTTTGCTGAGTGCTTTTACGCCAGAAATAATGGAAGTGAATACAGGTAAATCTTTGCCCAACTCCTCCATAATCCTGTTCTTATACTCGTTATATCCAACCAGCATACAGACGATAATCGGTTTACCGTATTTGGCAGTAATCTTTTGCACAGTGTTATCATCCAGAACCGGCATGGTGTATTTCATACCTGCCAGAATTAGAATCGCTGCATCGATATTCGGGTCCTGCAATGGTCCTGCGAGAGTCGTTTCAAGGGTTTTCACCAATCCCAGCTTTTCTATGGAATACCACAAATCCACAGGGTTGGCTGGCAACATGTTGTCCGGAAAGACTTCTTTGAGTTTTTCTACGGTTTGTGCTGAAAGTTCCGGTATTTCCAGGCCATGCTCCGCACAAATGTCGGAAACTACGACCCCTACACTGCCTGCTGCGGTAACGATAGCAACGCGGTTTCCTCTGGGTACAGGTTGGGTCGAGAAGACCTTGGCAAAGTCTTTGATTTCTGTAAAATCATCCGCCCTGATGCAGCCAGTCTGACGAATCGCTGCATCCACGACCCTGTTGTTACTTGCGAGGCTACCGGTATGGCTCATTGCCGCCTGCGCCCCAGCATCGGTTCTTCCACCTTTGAGAAAAATAACCGGCTTAATTGATGCTACTTTCTTTGCAATGCGGACGAAATTTACCCCGTCTGAAATTGACTCCAGGTACATGGAGATAACCTCGGTCTCCGGATCGTTACCAAAGTATTCAAGCAGGTCATTCTCGTTAACATCACACTTGTTGCCGATCGAACAGATTTTATTGATGTTCAAACTTCGGTTGACGACAATGTCTGATGCCATCCCCGCAGCCAGCAATCCCGACTGTCCGAATAATGCCACATTGCCCTTTTGCACGTTCTTCATTGGAAAAAAACTGGTGGTGAGACCCCTTGATACGATACCGGTGCAATTGGGTCCGATGATCCGTATGCCGTTTTCCTTTGCGATGGTTACCAGCCGTTCCTGTAGCTTTACACCTTCAACGCCAACCTCAGTGAATCCCATGGATTCAATGATCACTGCCTGGACCCCTTTTTGAGCGCAGTCTTCCAGGGCCTTGATACAGAATTTTGCGGGTATGATGATGACGGCCAGATCGACTTTCCCAGGGACATCTTTCACCGACGGATAGGCCTTATAACCGAGCACTTTATCCGCAGTGGGGTTGACCGGATAAATCTCCCCGGCGAAATCACTATCTATGATGTTCTGTAAAATGACATGTCCGTCTTTATGCGAGTTGGTACTGGCACCTATAACAGCTACGGATGAAGGCTTAAAAAATAATTCCATCAACACAGTATCGTCCTTTGTTTCACGTATTCGTTTAATTCGGGTTGAAGATTCATTTCAGCTGCTCACGATTCTGTTTTCAAGCAGAAAGGATGATCCTGGCATCAACCACCACGGCGTCATTTCGATAGGCAATCACCGGGTTCATATCAATTTCTTCAATACCTGGTGTTGCATGGACAAAGTCGGAAAGATTTACCAGCATCTGTTTTAAACACGCAACATCCACCGGTTCCTGACCACGGTATCCCTCCAGCAGTTTTTTTCCCTTAATCTCGCTGATCATTTCCTCGGCATCCCTTTGTTCCAGGGGTACGATCCGGAAAGCAACATCTTTCAGGATTTCGACAAAAACACCGCCCAAACCAAACATGATGACTGGCCCAAAATTGGCGTCCCTGGTCATACCCATGATGATCTCAGTTCCTTTTCTTGCCATTGATTGGACCGAAACACCTTCAATCTTCGCACCCGGCGCATAGGCGCTGCAAGATGCCATAATTTCATCATGGGCCTTTTCCACTGATGTACTGTCCAGCAGATTGATCTTTACTCCACCGGAATCGCTTTTGTGAGTAATGTCTACTGATGACACCTTCAGAACCACGGGATAGCCGATCTCTTCACTGATGGATACGGCCTCCTCCCTACTGGAAGCGAGCCTGGTGGTTGTGCAGTTGATGCCTGCTTCAGTCAGGATCTGCTTGGCTTCTATTTCGGTGAGAACCCGCCTGCTTTCTTCTCTGGCCTGACACAGAATTTGAATCGTTGTCATCGATATGTCCCTACTTGAATTCTTTCCCTTGTTCTGAAAAATACCAGGGCATTTTTTGCCATGGCCCTGATCTGGTCACCAGTGGGTAGCAATGATGACAGGTAATCGCCGCTATTGGCAAAACGTCATCGCCGTGTCTCGAGA
>CBDTVF010000274.1:0-4765 GCA_965363775.1 uncultured Gammaproteobacteria bacterium | reverse complement strand
AGCGATTGATGTAGGGAAAGTGGCAGAGGACATTAATCAAAAAACGGCTGGCTGGATTTATGGTATTCCAAAAGACAAATATGATGCGATGGTTAAAAAGCCGGAAGACCTGTTGAAGCCCCGGGAGTCGGTATGAACGGTTCCGCGCGCGCGGTTGCACTCCTCGCGTAAATGATGAGCTGGCTCCGATATAACCGAAAACAGGCCGTCGAAACTGCTGGCTGCTTGAATAAGCTTCAAAAATACCTCATGTTATTAGCCTGATAACGTTCAAAGGTATTCCAAATGAACCTGCTAAGCTTCTTTACTCTCCAGCATCTCCAGATTTCTGTCTTGCAGGGCGAACTATTGCATGTTTCAAAAGAAGGTGCCATGAAGGACGCCAAGGTTGAAATGAACCTGACACCACGGCTGATGGATATGGATTCCGGTGATAAATTACCGTCTTACCAGGTCAGTGCACGCTTGACTTGCATCGGTGGTGCCGGTGAAAAATCCGGGCCTGCATTTAAAGCAAAAGTTGGCATCGAAACGGTTTATCAGCAATCGTCCGGTGACCCGATCGATATATCTGAGTTCACTAGCCACCATGCCACCCTTGCGCGGCAGATTTATCCACTCCTGGCACAGGAATTACGTGGCCTGTTGACACGTATGGGTCTTTCAAATATTCAGCTGCCGTTTGATCTGAATCCGCGCTCAAAGACTATCAGTGTTTCCCCGGATGAGGTTCGGAGTCGTGTGCACTAATGATCGGTTTTTCAGCCGGCAACTCCGCGGTAGAAAATAGCTTTGAGCAGGAAGAAAAACACTATTGCAAGAACACCGCCGGCAGGTAAAGTAACAAGCCAGGACAACATGATATTGCGTACAACACGCAGGTTGAGGGCACCAATGCCACGGGCCATTCCCACTCCCAAAATAGCACCTACCAGTGTGTGAGTCGTGGAAACGGGTATACCGGTACCTGATGCGATAACAACCGTTGATGCGGCGGCCAGCTCAGCGGCAAAGCCACGTGAAGGTGTGAGCTCGGTGATTTTACGTCCAACCGTCTGGATGACCCGCCAGCCATAGGTTGCCAGGCCGACTACGATTCCAATACCACCCAGCAACAGGATCCAGGTAGACAGCGAAGATTCTTGCGCCACTGCGCCGGTTTTAACGATGCTTACAACGGCGGCTACCGGGCCAACGGCGTTGGCTACATCATTGGAGCCATGGGCAAATGCCATGCCGCAGGCGGTGAATATCATCAAAATGCCAAAGATTTTTTCCACGTTGGCAAAGCGGAAATCCGAATCCTCGTCCGGGATGATCTTGATTCTTTTTATCGCCAGTATTCCGATCGTCATCGTGGTTATGCCGCAGGCAATGGCCACCAGGACTGACTCGCCATAGCTCAGGTCTAAACCAACATGTTTCAGGCCCTTGAGCATGGTAACCAGTGCCAGCATGAAACCGACTGCGAAAATGTAAAAAGGTACATATTTACGTGCGTTAGCCAGGGGATCCTTGCTGCCCAGGATCAATTTTTGCACACTCATGAAAATCAAAAATGCCAGAACGCCTGACATCATGGGTGAGATCACCCATGACGCAGCGATGGCGACAACCTTTGACCAATACACAGATTCCACACCGATTCCAACTGCCGCAAAACCTACGATGGCACCGACAACTGAGTGTGTTGTGGATACCGGCCAGCCTTTTCTGGAAGCGACGAGCAGCCAGACACCGGCAGCCAAAAGTGCTGCCAGCATCCCGAAAACCAGTAATTCAGGATCGTCGCTGACCAGCGTGGCATCAATGATGCCCTTGCGAATGGTCGATGTTACCTGGCCGCCGGCCAGGAAGGCACCGGCAAATTCAAATATTGCGGCAACCAGTATCGCCTGCTTGATAGTCAGTGCTTTTGAACCAACGGACGTGGCCATCGCATTGGCCACGTCGTTGGCACCGATGCCCCAGGCCATGAATAAACCAAAAGCAGCCGCCAGGCCTAAATACCAGAGCGAAAATTCCATTGTCTTCGTTCCTTAGATCCGGGGTCTCAACGGGCCAGCATCAATTGCAGACGACTGCCAACGCGTTGCGCCCGGTCGGCAATGTTTCCCGTGGTGTCGATGACTTTGTACAAAAACATGATATTAACCGGGTGCAGTTCATT
Organism: uncultured Gammaproteobacteria bacterium; assembly: GCA_965363775.1. GTDB lineage: Bacteria > Pseudomonadota > Gammaproteobacteria > Xanthomonadales > SZUA-36 > SZUA-36. The sequence continues at coordinate 2,595 of CBDTVF010000274.1, read as the reverse complement.
CTCAAGTTTGAATAATTCACTACGTAGCGTAACCTGTTGCTCATCGGTTTGTTGTTCAATAGTATCGAGTTTTATCAACAAACGGCCCACGCGCTTTCTCTCAACTTTGCCGAACCCGGTTTCAATCAGTTCGTCCAATTCACAGATAGCTACATACGCTTGTACACAGGCCTTGACGCTCTGTTTTACCAGCTTTCGATAACCCTTTCTCATGGACTTGGGGATATGCATTTGGCGTCCGGTGATCAATCCGGCAACATCTCTCGCGCTACCGGCAACCATGTCTTGCATGGTCAGAACCTCAAGAACATCACGCCGGTCGATGGGCATGAACAAGCTGCTCGGCAGACGCAGACGAAGCTCCTTTTTGAGGATGTCAGCTTCATTTTCCATTTCGATGATATTCTGGTGGTGTAGCGTGTAAGCCTCAACGTCATTCGCCAGTACGGCGCGTGTAAATGGAGTGAGTTCGGAAACACATGAGACAACTTTTTGCATGTGTTCTTGTAGTGGTTTGACGGGGGATTTCCCGAATATGCCACTGAAATAACTACCAGCCATGTTTGTTCCCCTGGGATCTTAGTGTTGCCGAAAGGAGATTGGTGAAAAATATGTCGACATTTTACATGACATTGCCATACATTTTCTGAATCTTGTAGGATAGCCGGTAGAATATGAATGAGTATGGGTCATTTTGAGGCGTTTTAGCGCACTGACGATCCAGGGGAAACTATGAAAACGATTGTCGAAAATAAGAGAGATAGTGAGAAAACACCATTTTTTCGGGGCATCCTGATCCGTAGCCTGTTGGATGCTGGTCTTTCTTTTGAGGATGCATGTGAGATTACCAACAAGGTTCGGAATCAGGTTGGTAACAGGAAAAAAATAACCACGGAAGAACTTCAACTACAGGTTTCTCGCGTGCTGGAAGAACTGGGTGAAAAGGAAGTTCTCGAACAGTATTGCTTTCCGTCGGTGGCTCCACCCAGGATTCTGGTTAGTAACGAGGCGGGCGTCGAACATGCTTTTTCGCGTGGTCGAAAAGCAAGGTATCTGCGTTCCAGCGGTTTGAAAACCGATAAGGCCGAATACCTGACAGAGTTGATTTTTGCCCAACTGATCGCGTCAGATATCAGTTCCATTTCAACCCTGGAACTGGGTTACCTGACCTATTTGTGCCTGCAGCAGGAAGAGGGTGAAAAGGCTGCAAATCGTTACCTGGTCTGGTCACAATTTCAAAATAGCAATCGACCGTTGATCCTGTTGATCGGTGGAACAGTGGCATCGGGAAAAAGCACGGTCGCTACTGAGATTGCCCACCTGCTGGGAATCGTCCGTATCCAGTCTACCGATATGTTGCGCGAAGTCATGCGCATGATGATTCCCAAACGTTTGCTTCCCGTACTACATACTTCCGCTTTTATAGCCTGGAAAGCACTGCCGATTCGTGATGAGCAGGAACGTGATTTCGATCAGTTGGTAGCGGAAGGCTATCAGAGCCAGGCCGAATTACTGGCAGTACCCTGTGAGGCAGTGCTACAGCGTGCCGTCGAGGAAAACGTACCCATCATTCTGGAAGGTATCCACGTCCACCCGGAACTGTTTAACCTGACCCGCAATGATTCAGAGGTCATCAAGGTCTATGTCATGTTGGCAGTGTTGAAATCAAAGAAATTAAAATCCCGCCTACAGGGTCGTGGCGTGGATGTTCCGCAGAGAAAACCAAAAAGATATCTGAATAACCTGGACTCTATCTGGAGTTTGCAGTCATTCCTTTTATCAGAGGCTGATCGCTACGATGTTCCCATCATCACCTCCGGAGACAGGGAAACGGTTGTTCTACAGATTGCCCAGCAGGTCAATATTGAACTGGCCAAGCACTTCAATGGCTCAGCGAGAGAAGTATTTGGTCCCGTTGTCGATCGACTAAAAAAACACCTTGATGTAACAGCATGGCAAGAAAAAATTGCCATTTTGAATGATTGAACTATTCATGAATACATCAAAAGTTGACAAGGGCGTTCTGCTTATCATTGATGGACTGGGAGATCTTCCGATCCCTGAACTGGATGGTAAGACTCCTTTGGAAGCAGCGTATACACCGGTATTGGACCAATTGGCTGGCTCGGGACAGTATGGCCTGGTGGATCCGATCACACCGGGTGAAACCGCCAATACCCACTCTGGTACCGGCATGATCATGGGGCTTTTGAGCAATCAGGCTGACCGATTAAGCCGTGGTCCGGTGGAAGCTGCCGGTGCGGGAAAAGTGCTGGAACCGGGAGACGTCGCGATACGTGCCAATTTTGCCAGCCTTGAGCCACTGCAAGATGGATTCAGGGTGGTGGATCGCAGGGCCGGCAGAATTACATCCGGAACTGATGAGTTGGCGGCCCTGTTGAATGATATGGATCTCGGTGACAACATTCGCGGCAGTCTTTTGCCGACCGACCAGCATCGCGGCGCGTTGATACTCACAGGACCGGGTCTGGAAGCGTCTGTCAGCGATACGGATCCGGGTAACAAATCCATGCCTGCCAGGTTGAAAAAATGTGAGGCCCTGACACCTGGCGCCGAACTGACAGCGTCCAAAAT
>CBDTVF010000273.1:0-4774 GCA_965363775.1 uncultured Gammaproteobacteria bacterium | reverse complement strand
CGTTGGGTGCATAGGTTTCGTCGTAGGGTGCGTAACTTGTTACGCACGTTTTGTTGGCTCCAATTGATGCCACGAAACTCCGGGCTTGCACAATTCACCGAACCTGGTAGACCTTTCGATCCTCCAGTCTCAGTGCACTCAATTTACCACCCCAGACACAACCTGAATCCATCGCAATATATCGTTTCTTTTTTCGTAAACCCAGCGCCGCCCAATGTCCGAAAGCGATGGTTACATCCCGGGTTAGACGATGCTTATGTTTGAACCATGGTTTGTAACTATGGGGTTGACAACCGGGTCGGCCGGATACGCTGTAGATCCCACGACCTTCTGCATCACAGAATCGCAGACGTGTCAGAATATTGGTAATCAGACGTAAGCGTTTCCAGCCGTTCCGACCTTCGCGCCATCGTCTGGGGCGGTTGCCGTACATGTGCCGCAAAAACTCACTGCGCTGGTCAGATCGTAGAGCAGCGGATACTTCATTGCCCGCACTGATGGCTGTCTGCCAGGTCCATTGTGGAATGACACCGGCATGAACCAACAGCATGTTGAACTCTTCGGACCAACGGGACAGGGGCTGGGCGCTTAGCCAGTCGATCAGTGATTCACATTCCGGTGCCGCAAATATGGCATTAAATTCAGCATTGCCCGAGTTTCCATCCGGGTACAGGTCGTGACTTGCCAGCAGGTGTAGATCGTGATTGCCCAGGACCGTACTGACAGAGTGTTCAATGCTCTTTAAAAGCAGCAAAACCTGTAGGGACTGGCCACCGCGATTGACCAGGTCACCACAGGGCCACAGTTTGTCTGAGGAAGGGTCGAAATTGATCTTCTGCAACAAACGCTGCAGTGAATCGTAACAACCTTGAATGTCACCAACCAGATAAGTCGACATAATGAATAGGCGTGAGGTCAGTGCAATGGCGCGTCGGGGGAGTGCAGTGTGAACTCGGGGATTTCCGCCCGAAATGAGTGGCCGTCATCCGTTACAAAACCATAGGAGCCCCGCATTGAACCCACCGCTGTGGGTATCAGTGCCCCGCTGGTATAACTGTAGGATTTACCGGGTGCCAGTTCGGGGGTTTGTCCGATTACACCTTCACCGATGACTTCTTCAGTGGAACCGTCTGCATGTGTAATTATCCAGTGACGGTTTTGCAGGGTGATGCTCTGTTCGGAGCGGTTGGTAATGTAAATCGTGTAAGCGAAGGCAAATTTATCCTCGTGCTGGCCGAGAAATTCGGGCTGCGCCACAACGTGAACTGGAATTATTTTACTCATCACCGCTGTCTTGCCTCATGCTATCTGGATGTGGATTTTCTGTCTGCATCATACGTCAGAGAGCTTGCGAGTGTAGCAAATTGCGACAGGCTGAGTTGCTCTGCGCGCTGACCCGGATCGATACCTGCTGCGAGAATTTGATCTGCGGTGAAAAGCTCCTTGAGACTGTTACGTAATGTCTTCCGGCGCATGGAAAATGCTGCCGATACCACCTTTTTGAAATTATCAAACGAACCGGCATCGGCAGGCGGTTTTTTGAGTGGTTGTAATCGCACGATGCTGGAACAGACCCTGGGTACCGGTGAGAAACTTTCAGGAAGCACATCAAATAGCGGTGTTACATTACAGCGGTACTGGGTCATCACTGATAAGCGACCGTATGTGCGGCTGCCCGGTGCTGCCGCCATGCGATCCACCACCTCTTTTTGCAGCATGAAATGCATGTCAACAACTTGCTCATGCCACTGCAGCACATGAAAGATCAGAGGCGTAGAGATGTTGTAGGGCAGGTTGCCGATCAGCCTGAATGGACGCTGGCCGGTGATTTCTGGCAGGTTTGCATTTAGCGCATCACCGGAATGAATAGTGATATTGGATTTGTCTGAAAATTGTTTTTGAAGCCTTGAAACCAGGTCGCGATCGAGCTCCAAGAGGTGCAATTCGGCACCACTTTCGAGCAAAGGGCGGGTGAGTGCCGCCTGGCCTGGCCCGATCTCAACCAGGAGGTCGGTTTCTTTGGGTGCAATGCAGGCTATGATCCGGTTAATGACCTCCTGGTCATGCAGAAAATTCTGACCGAACCGTTTGCGCGCCTTGTGTTTCATTGGCACATGTTCTGTGCCGCTTTCGCCGCGGTAAACATGCTGGAGGCATCAGCCTGATTTTTTCCGGCAATATCCAGGGCCGTACCATGATCAACCGAAGTTCTGATGAAGGGCAAACCCAGCGTGATATTGACCGCTTTGCCAAAGCTGGCGTGCTTGAGCACCGGCAGGCCCTGGTCATGATACATTGCAATGACGACATCACAATTTTCCAGGCGGGAGCGCGTGAACGCGGTATCAGCAGGCACCGGTCCAATGGCGCCGATACCGTCAGCCCTGCATTCATCTATTACCTTCTGAATCACCCGGGAATCTTCATCACCAAGGTGACCACCCTCACCGGCATGGGGGTTCAGCCCCAGTACCTGAATGACGGGCTCGGGAATTCCAAATCGTGTGCGCAGTTCCTGATGAGTGATTCGAATGGTGCTGCGAACATTCTCCTCCGTGATGGCATCGGACACATCACGCAGGGGCAAATGGGTTGTCACAAGTGCAACACGCAGGTCACCGGCGGCTAACATCATGACCACTTTTTTGACACCGGCGAGTTCCGCCAATAATTCGGTGTGACCGCTGAATGGAATACCGCCATCGTTGATGACGCCTTTATGAACCGGTCCTGTAACCAGCGCACCGGCGTGACCGGTCCGAACCAACCTGACGGCTGATTTGATAGTGTCCACAACGTAAGTCGCGTTACCGGGATCGGGTTTGCCGGGTTTAACCGACCGAGCCAGCTTTTGAGGATAGCAACTGAGTTGACCTGCCGTGACCTTGTCGCCCGGCTGCCAGGGATGGACCCTGACCTTGAGACCCAGGGTTTCGGCTGCAGATGCCAGCAACTGTTGATCTGAGACTGCCAGCAAACGCAGTTCCGGGTGTTCATGAGCCAGGCGAATGGTGCATTCCGGCCCGATACCTGCAGGCTCACCCGGCGTTAGGGCAAGCACGGGATTATCCCTGATCATGATCTGATTTCCGGTATTTTGACAAAAGCTTATCCGGAGCTCAGCTATCCAACCTGATTTCTACGAAAGCCTCGTCACGCATTTGCTGCAAAAACTGTTCGACTTCAATATCCATTTTTTGCTGTTGCAGATTATTGCGGGCGGCATTGCGCATGGCCTCGTCGGTCACGTCTTTCTCGCGCTTGCCAAGACGTTCAATGATGTGCCAGCCGACTTCGGTCTGAAAAGGCTCGGAGATTTCACCATCCTGCATCGCCTCCAGTGTCAATCCCATGCGTTCGCCAAAGGCCTGAGGCTGGAACCAGCCCATATCACCACCAAGATTTGAGCTCGATATATCATCGGAATTTTCCTTGGCCAGTGCCTCAAAATCTCCACCGTCAACAAGTTGCTGGTGTATATCACGAACCTGTTCCATGGCCTCGCGGGGAGTGACCAGGTCGTTGGTTCCTATCATGATATGCCTGGCATGGTATTCCGTTGCCATGACCTGGCTGCGGTCGCGGTAATCATTGACTTTCATGATGTGGAAACCAGCCGGGCTGCGCACGGGTACAGTGAATTGACCGGCTCTTAAGGGCCTGATCGCGTCAGAAAATGCAACCGGAATTGAATTCAAATCCCGCCAGCCGATAAGACCACCTTCGAGAGCCTCCGTGCTGTTGGAATAACTGATTGCTGCCGAGGCGAAATCCAGCCCCTCCACCAATTGCTGGTGAACATTGTTTACCTTCGATTCCTGCATGGCTACCTGTTGTGGTGTGGAGCCTTCATTCAGACCAATCAGGATGTGGGAAATATTGTATTCGCCACCCTGAAAACGATTGGACGCCAACAGGATATCAATTTCGGTTTCGGTAATGGGATCCATACTGTTGACGACTCTCTGGCGAAGTCGTTCGGTCATCATTTCTTCACCCATATTCTCGCGGAATTCACTGAAATCTTCTCCGTCGCCTTCAATGACCTGGCGCAACTGCATCAGTGAAATATTATTTTGTTGAGCAAGCATCGTCAATGACTGGTCAATATCGGCATCGGAAATCCGGATGCCAGTTTGAAATGCACGCTGCAACTGTAACTCGCGGATGATCAAACGCTCCATTACCTGTTTTTCCAGCAGATGCTGGGGGGGCAGGTCACCACCCTGCTGACGAATGCGATCGACGATACCTTTAATGGCAATGTCGAGTTCACTCCGCAGCACGACATCGTCATCGACCAGCGCAACGATGGAATCGATCTTGACGGTATTTTGCGCAAGCGCTGTATCTGTCATCAGTCCTGACGCCAGGCCTGATACCAGGCTTACACTTACAATCCATGCTGCAAGATGGTTAAAACTTCTCATAAAGGCCTGTCTCCGGGATTCTGCCATTCTGTATTGTCCGATCTTTGATTGTGGCAAGCAGGAAAAGTTGCCTGCTTTTAACACCTAACTGATTATTTTAACCCATATCAGCGTAAAGCGAATGAAATTTCTAGGATGCCAGCTGCATCGATTCCAGCACTTCTTCCATGCGTTCAAACACTGATTGCATTCTTCGATCGGTAGGAAGTGTCGTCAGACGAAAGTGATTTCTGTAAGGCACATTGAAGCTACTACCCGGTGCGATCAGAACGTGTTTTTTCTCCAGTAAATTCAGAGCGAATTCCCGATCATCAAATGCTTCGAACAAGCTTGTATCAACTGCG
>CBDTVF010000272.1:0-4774 GCA_965363775.1 uncultured Gammaproteobacteria bacterium | reverse complement strand
CTGGGGCGCGATCTGTTCCATGGCCGTAAGCAGTTTACGGCTATCGATATCCGGGGCGCCGAACAATTCCAGCGGGCGGGTGGTACCCCGACCTTCGGAGAGCGTTGTGCCCTCCAGCATCACGGTTCCGGCGTAGCAACGCGCCATCCAGAGGCTCGATGCATTGGGGCTGGGATTGATCCAGCTGCGTTCATTCAGTGGCCAGCCATAGCCCGGAGCAGCACCGGGTTGCCATCCCTCCATGCTGATCACGTCATATTCCACATTCAGGTTCAGGGTGTTGATGAACCACTGGCCCATCTCGCCCATGGTCAGTCCGTGACGCATCGGCATTGGGCCTGCTCCGACAAAACTCTCCCAACCAGGGCGAAGGATCAAGCCTTCAACGGGTCGGCCAGCAGGGTTAGGCCTGTCCAAAACAATCACCTGTTTTTTGTGCCTGGCCGCTGCTTCGAGCATATATCTTAGCGTCGTGATAAATGTGTAAATGCGGCAGCCGAGGTCTTGCAGATCCACCAGCAATACGTCGAAACAGTCCATCATCTCCGTAGTTGGACGGCGCACTTCACCATAGAGACTGAAGATCGGAATGCCATGAACCGGATCCAGAAAATCCTCCGACTCCACCATATTGTCCTGTTTGTCACCCCTCAAACCGTGCTGTGGTCCGAAGGCAGCGACCAGGTTGATATCATCCAGCTCAGCCAGTGCATCCATGGAGTGCACCAGGTTTCGGGTCAGGGATGCAGGATGGGCCAGCAGCGCAACGCGACGACCTTGTAATGGTCTACGCAGCACGGGTTCTTCCAGCAGACGGTCAATTCCAAATTTCATCGAGGCGTGTTTTGTTGAGGTCATTGAGTCCATCGAGTTTATAGTCGAAAGTATAAGGCAAGTATAAGGTGGACAAGCTTAGGATTCCCGTCATAATCCGAATGTATCCAAATCGGGAGTTGCCGGGCGCGAGCACTCTCATAAATTAACACGCAGGTGGAAAACACGATGGAAACACTGGAACACAACATCCGCATTTTGCGGGATAACTACTCGCCACTTGCGGCAATACCAGAGGATCAACTGCTGAGCCTGATTCGTACCTACGAACTTGAGCCCGGCGACAGCATTTCTTTCAATGCTGAGCAGGAAGAGTGCATTTTTATCCTCTCGGGTGAAGTGGAACAGTCCGATGCCGGTGAAGAAAGCCTGCTGGGTCCGCACAACACACTCACCCGACCCATCTGCCTGGCCGGAACACGCAGTTCATTTACCGCCAGGCAGCCTTCTGTTCTCGGTCGCATCAATCCGGCACGCCTGGATTTTCTGCTGAGCTGGGAGAGCTTGCGCACGGACAAACAAACAGAAAATGCGTTCCACGAATGGCTGGGCCGGCTAAATAATCCACTGATTTTCGGACAGTTACCCTTGGAGAATGCTCACGAGGTGTTTCGCCGTCTGCAACCAGTGGATGTCGAGGAAGGCGACGTTATTTTCGACATGGGCGAAGAAGCAGGGCAGTTCTACTTCATTGAACAGGGCAGGGCCGAACTGTGGAGACCGGAGCTCTATGATGATGAGCTTAAACTGACCAAGATACTGGCCATTGGCGATTATTTTGGTGAGGAGGCCCTGGTCACAGGTGGTTTTCGCAATGCCAAAATCAGGATGGCCGAGAAATCCCGCCTGTTGGTGCTGAGCAAAAAAGACTTTGACGAGCTGATCAACGCCCCGATGATCGATCGGATCTCAGCCGGTGTGGCCAATGCCATGCTCGGTGACGGTGCGCATCTGCTGGATGTGCGTTACGAGGAGGAGTATGAGATGGAATACATCCCCGGTTGTACGCTAATTCCCCTGCTTGAGCTACGTGAGCGTGTTAACGAACTTGAGAGTGGTACGGATTATGTCGTTTATTGCCACTCGGGCAAACGCAGTGACGTTGCCGCCATGATCCTGCGTCAGCACAAGTTAAATGCCGTCAGCCTCGTAGGTGGTATACGGGACTGGCCGTACGAGGTTGAACACCCGGAATAATTGAGTAGTCGAAAATACGCTAAACAGCTTCACTACCCATTGAGGCGCCGATCATATTTTCGACCTCTTTATCGATGAAGAACAGACCACTGGGTCCGATCATTTCTATTTTATCGATGATGGATTTGAACAGCTTTTCTTCCTCGTGCTGTTCCGCTACGTACCATTGGAGAAAGTTGAAGGTCGAGAAGTCATCCTCCTGCTGCGCAATCTTGGCAAGTTTGTTGATTTTGTCGGTGATAAAAACCTCGTGCTCATAGGTTTCCTCAAAGACATTACTGATTGATTTGAACTCAACAGGGGGCGCATCTATTTGACCGACGATGGCCAGGCCACCCGTTTCGTTCACATAGGTGAAAAGCCGCTGCATGTGCTCCATTTCTTCTGCCGCATGCGCTTTGAGGAACTTGGCACAGCCATCAAGCGCATTGAACTCACACCAGGAACTCATTTGTAAGTAGAGGTTGGACGAATAGAACTCCAGAGTGATTTGTTCGTTAAGAGCTTTGAGCATTTTTTTACTAAGCATTGGGGTTTCCCTATATCAATTTGAATTTATTTTCTGACAAAGAATTTTAAAACATCTGGGCATAAAAAAACGGTTAGTTTTACCGAAATCAAATAAATCCATCGCTTTTGTGGCTTACATGTCCATTGCAGCCTTGACCGCGGCGACCGCCCGCTTGATGTCATCCGGGGTGGTACGGAAATTACTCAATGAAATTCGCATGACACGCATGCCATGCCACTGGGTTGGGCCAAACCATGCTTCACCACTTGCATTGATACGGGTGATGATCTCATTGGTTCGCGTGTCATGGTCACCATCCGGGTCGAGAAATCGTACCAGGCCTTGATTGATGACCGGTGTGGTCAGCACTTCAATGCCCGGTAGTTTCCCCAGTTTTTGCACGAAATCCCGGGTCATATCACAACAACGCTCGATCATCTCGCCGACACCATTACGTCCAAGCGTGCGCAGCGCTGCGTACAGCGGTATACCACGGGCACGTCTTGACCACTCGGGCCCCCATTCGAACTGGTTGCGTATATTATCAACCTCGACCACGTAAGGTGCTGGAATGGTCATGGCGATTTTGTGGGACTCGGAATCAGCCACAAACGCGATCCCGCTGTCGTAAGGAACATTCAGCCACTTGTGCGCATCGGTGGCCCAGGAGTCGGCTTTTTCAATGCCTTTCACCAGGTGGCAATAACGCTCACTGGAGGCTACCCACAAACCGAAAGCGCCATCAATATGCACCCAGGCATTGTGGGCATGCGCCAGGTCACACACCTCGTCAAATGGATCAAAGGCGCCACGGTTCAGATCACCGGCGGCCAGCGATACGATGGTTGGCATATCCGGGGATTTCTCGAGTTCAGTCTTCAAGGCTGCAACATTGATCGTGCCATCATCCTTTTGCTCAACCTGGACAACGGCATCGGTACCAATACCCAGGTGACGAAGGGCGCGTAGCAGTGTTTCATGATGCTCTCCAACCAGCACACGAATCGGCGGACTACCGGCTAGCCCCTGTTTTTCGGCTGACCAGCCTTTATCGGCCAGCACTTTATGACGCGCTGCGGACAGGGCGGTGACATGCGCCATCTGGCAACCGGTAACGAAAGCATAAGAGGCCGTTTGTGGCAGCCCGAGTATGTCTTTCAGCCAGACGGCAACCACGTCTTCAATAATGGCAGCCGATGGCGAGCAGGCGTAGGCAGCGGCATTCTGATCCCATGCCGAGGTCAGCCAGTCGGCCGCGATGGAGACCGGGATTCCACCACCGATGACCCAACCAAAGAAGCGGCCACCTGCGCTGTTCAATAAGCCGTCCCGGGCGTCGGTCGCGAGTTCATCGATTACCTGCAATGGTGGCAAGCCATCGGGGGTTAGTTCCTTGTGCAGCCTTTTGCGAAGAGTTTCCGGGTCGACCTCCTCACTGACTTTCTGGTGGTCAAAAGATTCCAGGTATTCAGCGGCTAGTTCTGCCGCGCGTTTGAGTTCAGGGTTCACTCGATAGTCTCCAATGGGTGGATATAGATTATTGCCCAAGACAGGTGTATTAACCACCCGGTTGTTCATTTGTAATAGACTCCATTAGTGATGATCCTCCTTACTGACAATATTGCATTTGCACAAAGCTGTATTCCACAAGAGTGTGAATGGCGGAATTGTGACATTTCCGGGCTTGCCGATCCCGTGGCTGCGCTTGCAGGCGAGTTGTTTGGCCCCACGGTCATCATGCATTCTGAAGTGCCTGGAAGCGAATACTGGGATTACCTGTTCGCCGTAGAGAACGCCGGGCACTCGCAGTACGATGTGCTTTCCAGACTCGCCATTTCCGCTTGCCAACCACCGGACAGAACATTGTGTTGTGCCGGTTCCGGTCAGCAGTTTCACGGCTTTAAAAACCGCAGCTGGGAGGCCTGTCGGGGTAACATTCACCTGTCTGCATTTCTGAAACCGCAAATGGAGGTCGAGGGAGACGCAGCGGGGTTCATCATCGCCGCAGTGATCGCAGCCCTGCAAACCGCCGGGTCTTTTGAGTTGGAGGGTGCAGAACCTGCGATCAAGTGGGTCAACGATATTCTGATTGAGGGCGACAAGGTAGGGGGTGTCCTGGCCAGGCTTCAAAAACAGGGTCGGGTCACGGAAAGTGCCGTCATTGGTATTGGTCTGAATGTGGAGCAAAAGCCCTCTTTGAAACGGGACGATTATGTTCCCGGAGTCGCTGCC
>CBDTVF010000271.1:0-4779 GCA_965363775.1 uncultured Gammaproteobacteria bacterium | reverse complement strand
ACCGGCAGAGGCCTATGAATTTTTGAAGGATGCACCCTGTTATGAGCAGTGTGGCCTGGTTGTCCGTCTGCCTGACTGGTGGAAAAAACGCAGCAGACCGCAAGCCCAAATCACCATTGGTGAGAGCAGGAAAAAGAATTTCAATGCAGATACATTGCTGGATTTCAGCCTGCATATTGCATTGGGTGGTGAGCGGCTCAGCAAGACCGAGCTAGAAAAACTGATGAGCGCCAATGACGGCCTGGTGTTTATGAAGGGACAATGGGTTGAGGTGGATCAGGAAAAGCTCAAACAGGCCCTGGCTCACTGGGAAATGGTCGAGGCGGATATGGCCAATGGCGGGCTCTCCTTTGCGCAAGGGATGCGATTGCTGGCCGGTGCGCCTGCTGATCTGAAGGGCGAACCACTGGAAAATGACCAACAGTGGGCTTTTGTTCAAGCCGGCAAATGGTTGTCTTCCGAGCTTGAGGCCTTGCGCTCGCCTGGCCAACTCAAGGCCATGGTGCCGGGTGAGTCCCTCAAAACGACACTTCGCCCTTATCAACAGCTGGGGGTGAACTGGCTGTGGTTGCTCTCCCGATTGGGTCTGGGTGCCTGCCTGGCAGATGACATGGGCCTGGGGAAAACCATGCAGGTCATCTCTTTGTTACTGGTACTGAAAAGGAATCAGGGCAATAAACCTTCTTTGTTGGTGCTGCCGGCATCGCTGATTGGCAACTGGAAGATAGAGTTGGAGCGCTTTGCACCTTCCCTGCGCTGCCTGTTTGTGCATGGCTCCCAGCTGGATAAAAAAGCGATGCTTGCGATGGCGGCAAACCCTGTCGCTTTGCACAAAGCGGACCTGGTGTTGACCACCTATGGCACTTTGATGCGTCAGGCGTGGCTGCATGATGAGGCATGGCAGTTGTTGATACTGGATGAGGCCCAGGCGATCAAGAACCCTGCGGCCAGGCAGACCAAAGCGGTCAAAAAACTCAAGGCCAAATCCCGTATTGCCCTGACCGGTACGCCGGTGGAGAACCGATTGTCGGATCTCTGGTCGTTGTTGGATTTTCTAAACCCGGGCCTGCTTGGGTCAGCCACGCGCTTCAAAGGATTTGTGAAATCACTCTCTGAGCGCAAATCGGATCAGTACGCGCCACTACGCAATCTGGTCGCCCCGTATATACTGCGCCGTCTGAAAACAGATCGGTCGATCATCAAGGATCTACCCGAAAAAACTGAAGTTAACGCATATTGTGGTCTGAGCAAGCGCCAGGCAGTTTTGTACCAGCAATCCGTCACGCAGATGGCAGAAAGTATCGAAAATCTTGAAGGAATTAATCGCCGGGGTCTGGTGCTTTCTTACCTGATGCGTTTTAAGCAGATTTGCAACCATCCATCACAATTATTGGGGGATGATGAATATGATCCGAAACAAAGTGGCAAGTTTCAACGTCTGGCCGAACTGTGCGAAGAAATCGCCTCGCGTCAGGAGAAGTTGCTGGTATTCACCCAGTTTCGTGAAATAATTGCACCGCTGGCGAGTTTTCTGGCACAGCAATTTGGCCAGGCAGGCCTGGTGCTCCACGGTGGTACGCCGGTTAAGCAGCGGCAAAAACGGGTTGCCCAGTTTCAGGATGAAGAGGGGCCGCCTTTTTTTATTCTGTCGCTCAAGGCAGGTGGAACCGGTCTTAACCTGACACAGGCTTCCCATGTCATCCACTTTGATCGCTGGTGGAATCCCGCTGTAGAAAACCAGGCCACTGACCGTGTCTTTCGCATCGGTCAGAAAAGAAATGTACTGGTACATAAATTTGTCTGCCAGGGCACGGTAGAAGAGAAGATAGATGCCTTGATCAGTGAGAAAATGGCACTCGCCAATGATCTTCTGGAAGCGGGCAGTGAGACACTGCTGACCGAGATGGATGATGAAGCGCTACTTGATCTTGTTACACTTGATATTGAAAAAGCACAGCTCTGATGATAGGTGAAATACGGTGAGATATGATGGATGGCCTCCCTACGTTTCGGTAGCACAGCGACGTGCCATGGCCGTCAGGGAGATGAAAAAACTAAGGAAGCAGGGAATGAAAATTGAACCTGTTGAGGTTCAGGGGCGGAAGATTGTCCATACATTCTGGGGTGAAGCCTGGTGCAGTCACCTGGAAAAATACAGCGATTATGCCAACCGCTTGCCAAGGGGACGAAGCTATGTCCGCAACAGATCAGTCTGCCACCTGGCTATCTCCAGGGGCAAGGTTGAGGCCCTTGTCAGTGGCTCAGAACTTTATCAAATCAATCTCGACATCACCCCGCTTTCAGTCAGCAAATGGAAAAATGTGCGCAAACAGTGTGCCGGGCAAATCGGCTCCATGCTGGAACTGTTACAGGGGCGGCTCTCCACTAACGTCATGCAAATAGTGACCGATCAGAAACGCGGCTTATTCCCTGCGCCGAGTGAGATAAACCTCGATTGTGACTGCCCGGACCGGGCAGAAATGTGTAAACACGTCGCTGCCGTTCTCTACGGCGTGGGTGCCAGGCTGGATCAGCAGCCGGAGCTGCTTTTTAGCTTGCGTAATGTAGATCACGAAGAGCTGATCTCAGCAGAGTTGGATATGCACACAGCGACCGCAGGAAAAGGAAAACGGCGACGGCTCAAGAACGCTGATCTCTCCGACGTGTTTGGTGTGGATATGCAAGCGCCGACAAAACCCCGCCGCAAGTAAACACCCTGGATGGGCCGGTACGACGAGTTGTTAACAGGTACCGTCATGGCGGGCTTGACCCGGTACCCACGAATACCACAAGTTCACCCGTGCCACGTAGGGTGGGTAACTCGTTACCCACGAATACCACAAGTTCAGTGTTAACGCAGGGTAGGTAACTCGTTACCCACGAATACCACAAGTTCACCCATGCCACGTAGGGTGGGTAACTCGTTACCCACGAATACCACAAAACCAGTGTTAACGTAAGGTAGGTAACTCGTTACCCAGTGGGTCTTTGCCAGACTCCTCTCCGCCAGTTTTCGAAACATCATCCAAGTTTACCGACACACCAGGATACCCTTCTTCAGCATGTGTCCCACCAGTCGGCTGGCATCCTGTTCCAGCGTCGGACGATCAGCATCGTACTCAATCAATAAGACGTCTACTGTTTCGACCAGGTTTTTGCCTTGTTTCAGGAGGTTCCAGATTCGTGAACTGACCTCATCCAGGCTGTAATAGAATTCGCTATCCAAATCGAGCAGAACCATCTCTCCGCT
Source organism: uncultured Gammaproteobacteria bacterium (assembly GCA_965363775.1). GTDB lineage: Bacteria > Pseudomonadota > Gammaproteobacteria > Xanthomonadales > SZUA-36 > SZUA-36. Next base: position 1,529 of record CBDTVF010000271.1, on the reverse strand, counting down.
GACATCCTGAAAGAGAATGTCCGGGGCCGCTTCGTAATGGTTATTCAAATCAATCGTCATCGTGGTGGTGCTTCGCTTGAAATGGCTCTGTCAATCATGTGACAGATCGAATCGAAGTCGTCGACCTTGCCAGAAACCAACTCAAAAAAAGGCTGGGCAACAGTAAGTGCCTCCACCACGGCATCCACAGTCTCAAATTGCTGCCCGTCACAATTGACAGTCGGGGCACATGCCAGAATTCGACTGTATGCTTGTGCCAGACTTAACACCCTGATATCAGCCAGATCTCCTTTACTCAACCAGATCAGAGCCTTAACCGGCCTTTTTCGTGGATGCTGCTGCGGCACCTGCCCCAGTTCCCCGGCAAATGGCACGGGCCCGGCACTGAAACCACCGCTCTCTTCGGGCAGGAGTAAATTACCGTCGTCGCTGAGGATTTCAGCGCCTGACATCAGCGCCTTGCGGGCTATGGTCGTCTTGCCGGCGCCTGAGTGCCCCAAAAACAGATAGGCCTGTTCATTCACCACGACGCCAGCGCTGTGAAGCAATAAACCGCCCATTCTCACGGCTGCGTAGGAAGAAATAATACGAAGAAAGTTCTCAAAAACAAAGGTCGTACCGAGAAGTTCAGCAGAACGGGTGGCCAGGAAAGCACGCATTTTCCCACCCAATTCAAACGCCCCGCGAAATCCAATACCTTCCACATTCACGGATGAACCGGCCGTATCCACAACAGGCGCATAACCGGAAACCGGGTTTATATATCTTTCGCTGTCCTCTTCTGTGAAATCCGCCTGGCAGGCGATCACCTCGATGCTTTGTGTAACAGGCTCGCGATCAGCGTCTGATAACTCGAACCGATCACGAATGCGTTGGCGCTGCCCCGGGGTCAGGCCCAGCAAATGGTACTCCAGGCCTGAGAAATTCAGGCGGAGATCTTCTTCGCCCCAGCGTGGACAGTCAGTGAATTTCAACAATGGGGATTTTGAGGTTAGAGGACTGATTGCTTACACCCTTCTTTGCATTGATTGCAACAGCCGGGCAGAACAGTGGGGCACCATACTGGCTGACCGGTTTGTCCTTGAAGTTTTTGGCTGCATCGCGGGATAATTGTTCGGCCTGGGCCAGGGTGCTGGCACCCTTCTGCCCATACCAGATTTCCTTCATGCCCTGCTCATGCAGATTACCCACGGCACGTTTGAGGTGCATACAGGGATAAACATTGCCATAGGGGTCGACATCGACACCCATAGTTCCCACACCACAAACCCGGTCAATTTCTTTGGAAGATGGAGAATCGCAATTTGGGGTATGGTCCTCTGACGCGTTGGCAGTGCCGATGGCCTTGATACGGTCCCAGGCAGATTGGGAAGGCTGAATACTGAGTGGTGTGGTATCACCATCGTCACGCGGTGCGACCGGCCCCTGCCAGCCGAAGCTCACATCCAGGCTCCGGGTCAAAGCAACCATTTCATCAATTTCGTGCTCATTCCAGGAAGTGGGCGTGCAGACCAGGCGTTGTCGCAAGC
>CBDTVF010000270.1:0-4782 GCA_965363775.1 uncultured Gammaproteobacteria bacterium | reverse complement strand
CTGCACCCAGGGTTCGCCGCGGAACAGGCCGGCCAACAGCATGAAAACGACCACGATACCGGCGATCAGCGCGAGCCGTTTACCCAGATGGTCGAGTTGTCGCTGCAGCGGTGTGGGTGACTCTTGTGCTTCACCCAACATGCCGGCCAGCAGGCCCAACTCTGTACTCATACCAGTAGCGGTGACCACCATTTCGGCACGTCCGCGGGTAACGGTGGTATTCATATAAAAGAGGTTGACGCGTTCTGCCAGCGGAATATCGTCACCTGCCAGCGAGTCAACCTGTTTACCGACCGTTCGTGATTCACCGGTCAGTGAAGATTCATCCACTTCAAAACCATGTGCCGTAATGACACGGCCATCGGAAGGCACCCGATCGCCGGGGCCGAGCAAAACAATGTCACCCGGTACCAGGGCATCGGCAGAAAGAGTCATCAATCGACCATCACGACGTACTTCGGCGGTCGGGGCGAGCATTCGTTTCAGTGCGGCGAGTGATTGCTCTGCGCGGCGCTCCTGAGAAAAACCCAGGATGGCGTTAATCAACACCACCACCAGTATCACCACGGCATCGGCCAGGTCACCGATGGCTGCGGCGAGCACGGCTGCGCCGATTAGTATCAATATCAGCAGGCCCTTGAACTGATCAGCCAGTAACAGCCAGTGGCTTCGGGGTGGGGTTTCTTTTAAGCGGTTGAGACCATAGTGCTCTTGCCGGTTGTCGGCTTCTTCTGAGCTGAGCCCGGTAACCGGATTGACGTCAAGGCGCTCGGTGGCCTCTGTGGCACTGACCCGGTACCAGTCGGCTTCTTTGAATTTTCTTTGTATCATTAATTAGATTGTAAGACATATAAAGGTTTTCGAATACAGGCATGTTGATATTGGGACGCTGGGGGGGGGATATCTATATCCACCAATTGTTGCCGAATTTGGTTGTTGGTTGGGCAATGTGCGACCCACGGGTATTGAATTTTTATTGACGGAAATTGTGATTGCGTGTGTGGCTGCGTAACTTGTTACCCACGGGTACATGCCATCGAACCAATGCTGAATACGGGGAACAGGGATTGAATGACGGATATTATGGCCGTGTTTGTGGTTGCGTAGGGTGGGTAACTTGTTACCCACGAGTCCCAGATGGCGAATCAAATCCGATTGCGGGATATGGAATTTCAGTAACGGATATTGTGGTGATGTTTGTGGGTAACGGTTAAACCCGTGGGTAACGGTTAAACCCGTGGGTAACGAGTTACCCACCCTACGTGTCCGCCATGTAGCAGTTGGTGGGCGGTGATTTCCACCATTTGTCAATTCGATCATGTACCGGTCGGTGGACAGTGATTTACACCATTTGTCAATTCGATCATGTACCGGTCGGTGGACTTTTTTGCACCCATCAGCTGAAACTGACCTATGATTAGTAATCACCTATTCAATCACTGGAGCTGTTATGTCATATCAAAAACCTGAATTCAAAGAACAATACGAAAATTTCATTGGTGGAGAATGGGTAGCGCCGGTTGATGGTGCCTATTTTGATGATAGCTCTCCGGTAGATGGTGGCCACATTGCCCGGGTTCCGAAATCCAATAGCAAAGATATCGACCTGGCAGTAGAAGCCGCCGGCAAGGCGGCAGATGCCTGGGGTAAAACTTCGGCAACCGAGCGTAGTAATATCATGTTCAAGATTGCCGAGCGTATTGAGGAAAACCTTGAGACCCTGGCGCTGGTGGAATGCTGGGATAACGGTAAAGCGATCCGCGAAACCATGGCGGCTGATATCCCGTTGGCGGTTGATCATTTCCGTTACTTCGGTAGTGTCATACGTGCCGAGGCGGGTCAGGTAGCTGATCTTGATGCGGGCACCGTATCGATGGAGGTTCATGAACCACTGGGTGTTGTTGGTCAGATTATTCCGTGGAATTTTCCGATTTTGATGGCAACATGGAAGCTCGCACCGGCCTTGTCTGCTGGTAATTGTGTGGTTTTAAAACCCGCAGAGCAGACACCTGTTTCCATTCTTGTTTTGATGGATTTGATCGCAGATTTACTGCCCGCCGGCGTGTTGAATGTTGTCAACGGTTTTGGACCGGAAGCCGGTAAACCATTGGCAACGCATCCGGATATCAAGAAAATCGCGTTCACAGGTGAGACCACGACGGGTCGGTTGATCATGCAATATGCCTCTGAGAATATTATTCCGGTTACGTTGGAACTCGGTGGTAAATCGCCTAACATTTTCTTTGAAAGTGTCATGGCCGAGGATGATAACTTCCTTGATAAGGCCATCGAAGGCCTGGTGCTGTTTGCCTTCAACCAGGGTGAAGTATGTACCTGCCCGTCGCGGGCGCTGATCCAGGAGAGTATTTATGACGAGTTCATGGAGCGTTGTTTAAAGCGTGTTGAAGCCATCAAGATGGGCGACACGCTGGATTTAGGCACCCAGATGGGTGCGCAGGCTTCAAATGACCAATATGAAAAAATTCTGAATTACATTGATGTTGGCAAGCAGGAAGGTGCGGAACTGCTGATCGGTGGTGAGGCATTTGATAATGAAATTTATCCGGATGGTCTGTACATCAAACCGACCATTTTTAAAGGACATAACAAGATGCGGGTTTTTCAGGAGGAAATTTTTGGTCCGGTTTTGTGTGTGACGACATTTAAAGACGAGGCAGAAGCGATGGAAATCGCCAATGACACCTTGTACGGATTAGGTGCCGGTGTATGGACTCGTGATGTCCACCAAATGCAAACCTTTGCCCGGGGTATTCAGGCCGGGCGTATCTGGTGCAATTGTTATCATGCTTATCCTGCAGGTGCTTCGTTTGGTGGTTACAAGAAGTCTGGTATTGGGCGTGAAAACCATAAGATGATGTTGAGTCATTATCGTCATACCAAGAATGTGTTGATGTCTTATGACAAGAATCCGCTGGGGTTCTTTTAGGCACAACGGGTAATGGAACGGGCAATGGGTTTCGGGCCATGACGGTGGTTTCGGAGGATCACAGTGAAGGTCGTAGGGTGGGTAACTTGTTACCCACGGTCGGTCTGTAATTAAAATACAAAACGTGGGTAACAAGTTACCCACCCTACGAAGCACGTTCGCCCTATCATCCAACGGAGAGTTAATGTTTGTAGAACGTGTTTCAGTAACTGAAAAAGCCAAAGCCGTTATCGATCAGCTTCGGCAGCAGCATGGTGACCTGATGTTTCACCAGAGCGGTGGTTGTTGTGATGGCTCATCGCCGATGTGCTTTGCCAAAGGTGAATTCATGATCGGTTCCAGAGACCTGTGCCTTGGTGAGATTCACGGTTGCAGGTTTTACATGGCGGCTGACCAATTTGAATATTACAAAAACTCCCATATCGTGGTTGATGTCAGCGAGGGCCGGGGCTCGAGTTTTTCGCTGGAGATTCCACTCGGTTTGAGATTTATGGCTGTTTCCCGGCTTTTTACAGATGATGAAATAGCCGATATTCGACCAGTGGAGGTTTAAGCAAACATGTTTTCAGCATCTTGTCATTGCGGTGCCATCAAATTGGAAATTGATGAAAAACCGGAGTCATTAACCCAATGCACCTGTTCAATTTGTCATCGTATCGGGGCTCAATGGGCGTATTACACCCGGCAACAAGTGCGTGTTTCCGGTTTAAAGGAAGCGGGAGTGGATTACCTGTGGGGTGATAAGTGTATTGAGTTTTATCATTGCAAAACCTGTGGTTGCACCACCCATTATGAAAGTGTTGAGAAATATAGCGATTGCCGGATAGCGGTCAACACGCGGATGATGCGGCGGGAAGATGTTTCCGGTATCAAGGTTAAGACGTTTGATGGTGCGGATACCTGGAAGTTTTTGGACGGTTGAATTTACACGAATAAAAAAGGGCAAACAAAAAATCTCGTACGGTGGGTAACAAGTTACCCATCGTACGAGTGCATGTTTGGAACGACATTGTCACTGCTTTGATGCTAACTCGACCTGGAGTTGTTCCAGGCTTCTGCCTTTTGTTTCCGGCAGAACACGTATGACAAATATTAGCCCGATGATGGCGAAAGAACCGTAAATCAGGAACGTCATTGAAGGGCCTAAATTTTCCAACTCCCAAGGGAAGACCAGTTGTACGATAAAACTGACGCTTGAGTTGATCAACCCACAGAATGATATGGCGATACCCCGGATGCGGTTTGGAAACAGCTCGGAAAACAATACCCACATCACCGGACCCAGCGAAATGCCAAAACCGGCGACAAAGCTGAGAATACCAATCAGGATCAAGGTCGGGTTCATATTGGTCAGTTCGCCATCTGCACCAATAGTGGCCGAGCCAAAAGCATAGGCGAGAAGTATCATGCTGGTTACAATGATGACCAGGCCGGTGATCAACAGGGGACGTCGGCCAAGCTTGTCAATCAACATGATGGCCACGATCGTTGCCACCAGGTTGACGATGCCCACCAGCACGGCCTGCATAAACGCGGCATCGGTTCCGATACCGGATTGTTCGAAAATCATCGGTGCATAAAAGAATACGGAATTGATACCGGTAATCTGTTGCAGGATGGCAATGACGATTCCAATGGTTAATACCAGTCGCATGGCTGGCATAAACAGCTCCTTGAAGCTGCCCTCTTCCTTGTGGGCGTCTGCATCCAGCGATTCCTGCACGGCCGTCATATTTTCTTTGGCCTGCGCTTTTCCACTGACACGTTCCATGATACCAAGTGCTCTATCAGGCTTGCCATGCATGACCAGCCAACGTGGGCTTTCGGGCACGGAG
>CBDTVF010000269.1:0-4784 GCA_965363775.1 uncultured Gammaproteobacteria bacterium | reverse complement strand
TCCCTGGCGTGGCAACATATGTTTGAACAATGTGTAACTGCCACCGTATAGCATCGGAACCGAGATGATATTGTTGCCTTTCTCCGCTATATTCAGCACTGCGTAGTTAATCGCAGCACTTCCCGCACTCACGCATAAAGCCGCAATACCGCCCTCCAATTGGGCACAACGTTGCTCCAGCACATCGGTGGTGGGGTTCATAATACGTGTGTAAATATTACCGGGCACAGCAAGATCAAACAGGTCCGCTCCATGTTGGGCATTATCAAATTCATAAGCAACAGTCTGGTAAACAGGCACCGCTGTCGACTTGGTGGTAGGGTCGGATTTAAAACCCGCATGGATAGCAAGTGTCTGATCTTTCATATTTTATTCCTTTAGTTAAGTGTTGTTATTTTTTAACGCCAAGTGGATCATCCGGATCAACATTTTTCATAAACTGTTGTTTGCGATCAAGATTGGTCACCCGATATACGAGACCGAGCCAGTTATTTACCACTGCTTTGGCGGTATCGCCCCAGGTATTGTCCAGCATCGGCTCGAGTTGTTCTTCCAATAGAGCGGGTAAAGACTGGCCCTCGGCTTGTGACTGGTTTGCAGCCTCGAGAAATTTCCCGGCGATCATTTCCGCATCAGCAGAAAAATAAGATTCCGGAAAAGGCGGTGGTGTCTGTAATTCTCCGACCAGGTAACGTCCTACTTCGCGTTTGTATTCTTTTAACAGGCTGTTCCTGTCGTACTCAGGGTGGCCCTGAAAATAGATCATACGGAACTGGTCGGGACTGACCGCCATATGAACACCACCTTCCACACTTTCTGCCAAAACCGTGAGACCAGCCTGTTCCAATTGTTGCCGGCTAATTTCGTTGTGACGCGAATGCGGAACATCAAAACGTGTATTGATGTCTCTTAGCAACGGGTGCCCTGGACTGGAGATTTTGTGGCTGTAAACACCCCAGCGTTTGCCTGGCAACGGCTGACGTTCAATCCCATGCAAGTACTTGAGCAAAGCGTGCGTTGCCAGGCAGGAACACAGCGTCGAAGCGACATTCTGATCGGCCCAGCGCACCACTTCCATCAGGGGTTCCCAAAATGGTTCCTGTTTGAGGTCGGGGTTGGCGACATTTGCACCAGTGATAATCAGCGCGTCCAGACCCTGTGCCTGCAAATCTTCGAATTTACAGTAGTACTGCTCAATGTAATCCAGCGTCTTCTCGCTACGTAGTAAACCTGGCAGTGAGAACGGATATACATAAAACTGTGCAATACGATTACAGTTACCCACCAGGCGGATAAACTGCCGCTCGGTGGCCTCCAACGCAGCATCCGGCATCATATTCAGAAAACCAATATGCAGTTCACGAATATCCTGATGTACTGCGCGATTAAGTGGCAGAACTTCATGGCCTTGCTCACGCAGGCGGGAAAAGGTGGGTAATTTGAGATGTTCGACAAGAGGCATGCTTAGAGTGTAGCTCCGAATCCGGAAAATAACCGGCTGATCGTATTTGCAGAGTAAAGATTTATACCTGCCCAAAAAACAAAACCCCGGTATAAAACCGGGGTTTTATTAGAAAACGCTAAATCAGGCACTGGCTATAGATTTGCCTTTCGAGCCGAGATCTTCACAGGCTTCCTGTAAACGGTCAACAATACCCTGCTCACCAAGACGCAAATAACCTCTTGGATCATAGAACTTCTTGTAGGGCGTGCCATCATCCGGATCAATCTGGAACTCAAAAGCACGGGCATTCTCCGCTACAAATTTACCAACTGGCTCGGAGAACGCGAACTGCGTGTCGGTATCGATGTTCATTTTGAACACGCCGTAGCTGACAGCCTCGTGAATCTTGGTTTTCTCGGAACCGGAACCACCGTGGAATACCAGGTGTAACGGGTTCGGTCCGGTACCATGTGTCGATTGAACCAGCGCCTGCGAATTCTTCAGAATTTCAGGACGCAACTTGACGTTACCCGGTTTGTAAACACCATGAACATTGCCAAATGAAGCCGCCACCGAGAAATGACCAATCGGGTTCAGCAATTCATACGCCTGCAACACATCTTCAGGCTGAGTGTAAAGCTTGGAATTATCGGCCCCTTCCTCAAAATCACTGCCGATACCATCTTCTTCACCACCGGTCACACCCAACTCGATCTCCAGTGACATATCGATTTTCGCCATGCGCTCCAGAATCCGCGCACTTTCACTCAGGTTAAATTCGATGGGGTCAGCAGACAGATCGAGCATATGTGAGCTGAACAACGGCCTGCCATGTAATGCGTAGTACTTTTCACCTTCATCCAACAGGGCTTCAATCCACGGGATCAATGCTTTGTTTGCATGATCGGTATGCAGGGCCACGCAGATGCCATAATGCTCAGCCAACAGGTGCACGTGCTGCGCAGCAGCGACGGAACCGACTACCTTGGCATTGAATCCATCACTCAGGCCTTTGCCCGCGTAGAACTGGCCACCACTGTTGGAAAGCTGAATAATGATATCGGAATTGGCTTTAGCAGCAGCTTCCATCACGGCATTAATGGTGTTGGTGCCGGTAACGTTAACAGCAGGGAGAGCGTAACCGCCTTTCTTGGCCGCTTCGACCAGTGCTTTATATCCTTCTCCGGTGACAACACCGGGCTTCAATGTACTTTGGGTCATGGAAAATTCCTTGTTGAAAACAACCTTTTATTTTAGCGGTATTTTTGCAGGTGTAGAAGGAAAAAAGGCAAAGTTTTTGTCTTTTCTTGCACCTGAGTTGTGCTAATTGGCAAGCGGTGGCACACCGACCATTTTCTTAATTCATATCTATAAAATACACCTTGAAGTAGCTTGACCTATGTCAATGAATGTTTTCAGCAAATGTGGCATTTTGTCGCATGGATGCAAGTGTTCAATTGTGTCCTATTCAAGCAATCAGGCATCGTCAATCTTAAAACCAAGAAGAAAGACGAACAAACGGGAGTGATTTATGAGGATGAAATTATTTTGGTCACTGTTGGTAAGCACGGCATGTATTTGTGGTGCGACCAATCTGGCGGCCAAGTCAGATGTCGTTGACGACGGCTATTACACTACCAAGGACAGTGAGTTTTATTTAACGCCCGAGCAATTACTATTTATCAGACCCGGTCTGGTAATGGAAATTCTCGAGGTCGTAGTTCCAGCAGACAGGCAAACAGAGGTTACTTTTACACTTGCTGATCCCGCCGGACTGCCACTCGACAGGAATGGTGTATATACACCAGGTCCTGTTAGCACTTCCTTTATTCTTTCCTTCATTCCTGAAGGTGAAGAGGCCTATTTGGCATACACCACGTATATTCAGACCAGCCCGATTACCGGTGACTCCTCTGAACTTGCAACCTCTGATCGAGGTGGTGTCTACACAACGGTTGAACAGGGTAAATACATGTACAAATTCAGTACCGTATTACCTGAAACCTATGAAATGGACTCCACCCACACCCTCGGTGTATATGCACGACGTGACCTGCAAGAATTTGATCTGGATCGTTATGTAACCAACGAACTTGAGCATTTCGTTCCTTCCGGCATGTATGATCCCATGCCTCGCGAAATCGTCACGACTGAGACCTGTAACGGTCGCTGCCATGACCCTCTCGCTTTGCACGGTGGTGCACGTCAGGAAATTGGCCTATGCATTCTTTGCCATAACCCCTGGCAAGACATTGATCCCGATACCGGCAATTCAGTTGACATGCCATTGATGACACACAAAATCCACATGGGTGCCAACCTGGAAAACGGTTACAACATCATCGGCTATCGTCAATCCAATCATGATTACAGCCATGTCGAATACCCAGCGGGCATCAACGAATGTGAAGTCTGTCATACAGGTGGAACACCTTCCGATGACTTCCCAATGGTTGCCAGCCCTACAGCTGCTCTTGTTTGTGATGGCTCCAGTGTTGGTGAGACAGTTTTGACATGGGAACATACAGCTGACGTCCAGATTAATGTTCGCACGGACTCCAACCCTGGAGTTGTTGCTCTTTTCGCACAGGGCGGGCCGACCGGATCCGCGGCAACAGGTAAATGGGTTGCGGATGGAACGCATTTTGACATCTTGGACTTGGTTACCCAAGACCTGTTACAGACTGTCACGGTCAATTCCACAGTTCTGGGTTGCGTCGGCAATGCGCCTGGTGCCATGGTAGGCACGCCCGGCATGGATCACACCAATTGGCTGAATCATGCAACCCGGAAAAACTGTGGCTCCTGTCATGATGGTATTGACTGGGTAACAGGTGATGGTCATTCAGACAATAACATTGCTCAGTCTAATGACAATATTTGTGGCAAATGTCACAAGCCTTACACCGAGAATGAGTTTGATCGGTCTGTTAAGGGTGCGCACACGGCAGTCTACAAATCAGTACAGTTGCCAGGTATTCTGGTCGACATCCTCGATGTCATGGACACTGATCCTGGTGACAACCCAACGGTAACATTCTCGCTGAGTGATAAGAGTGGACCGGTCGCTCCATCCAGCCTGCCCTTCTTCCAACTCATTATTGCTGGACCAAACGATGACTTCAGTTTCCTCGCCACAGAGTTTGCTGTTTATGGTGCGGTCCCTGCAGGTGATAACTGGAGCTATACTTTCAACACGCCAATTCCCGCTGATGCGGAAGGTTCCTTCACAGCAGGCGCCGAGCTCTTTGCAATGGTTCCTGTCGACATGGGTGGCGAAGCACCCACCATGGTTCGTCACACTGCAGAAAACCCGGTATTTGTATTTGCCGTGACCGAC
>CBDTVF010000268.1:0-4801 GCA_965363775.1 uncultured Gammaproteobacteria bacterium | reverse complement strand
TTATCAATGAAAATAACAGGCATTAAGTTCGCTAAATTAAGCATCCCCCTCATAACACCATTTAAAACTTCAATGCGTAGTGTTGATCACGTTCAGGACATTGTGGTTATGGTAACCACCAGCAGCGGTAACATCGGCTATGGTTCGGCAACCTCGACCCCTATTATTACCGGCGATACCCACGCCTCGCTTATAGCTGCTATTGATACGCTCATCAAACCAAAGATATTGGGCATGGAAATAGAGAACCTCAACGGCATTATCCGAATTATTCAATCTTCCATGGTGGGCAATTACAGTGCTAAAGCCGCTATTGAATCGGCGATTTATGACCTATGGGGCCAGCTTTATAAAGCCCCGCTTTACAAATTACTAGGCGGTGGCAATGGGCAGCTATCCACCGATGTTACCATCAGTGTTGACGCTATTGATAAGATGGTTAGCGACTCAATGCTAGCGATCTCTCAGGGTTTTGATATTTTAAAAATAAAAATTGGTACCGACCTTTATAAAGATATTGAGAGAGTCAAAGAAATTTATCAGGCAATACGCGATAAAGCGTTATTGCGGCTTGATGTAAATCAGGGCTGGAGTGCCAAGGAAACAGTTTTTGCTATTCAGAAGCTGGAGCAAGCCGGAGTGGAGCTTGAGCTAATAGAGCAACCTGTAAAAGCTCACGATTTTGCCGGAATGAAATACGTTTCCGAACGGGTTATTACCCCTTTAATGGCTGACGAAAGTGCTTTTTCTGCCAAAGATGTTATTAAGCTTATTCAAACCGGCGCGGCTGATATTATTAATATTAAACTGGTAAAAACCGGCGGTATATCCAATGCCATCAGGATTGCAGATATCGCGGCGATGTATAATGTTGAGTGCATGATTGGCTGTATGCTTGAAGGCAGTGTTGGCATCTCTGCGGCGGCACATTTGGCCGTAGCCAAGTCTGACATCATTACTAAAATTGACCTCGATGGGCCTATTTTGGGGCAGTACAACCCGGTTGTTGGTGGCCTGACTTGTGAGCATGCAAAAATAGTTCTCAACGAAACGCCGGGGCTGGGCATTGAACGTGTTGATGGTTTGATTGAACTGAAAACGGAAGATATATTCTAATGCGCACATTATCACTCATTTGCACCAGCGCATAAAATATTCTCTTGCACAGTCTTCGCCCGACGTAGTTACGATGGTGGAAAAATGAGAGAAATCAGATGATCATATCCAGCCAATTCGATGGCGGTAACATCGAGTGCATCGATAGCAGCGACCTGGCAAACGTCAGGCTTGCGATTCGTGCCGACCACCAGTCCGGGTTTTACCAGTGGTTCTACTTTCGCGCCGCCAACGTCAAAGATATTGATTGCCGCTACCTGATCACCAACGCCGGGGGCGCCGCCTTTAAACGCGGTTGGCAGGATTACCAGGCGGTTGCCAGTTACGACCGCGAATTCTGGTTTCGCGTCGACACCACGTTTGATGGCAACAACCTGATCATCCAGCACAACAGCAGCGAGGATCAGGTGTATTTCGCTTATTTCGCGCCCTACTCGATGGAGCGCCATGCGGACCTGATCGCTTTCGCCCAGACCAGTGAACGTTGCCAGGTGGAAGCCCTTGGGCTGACGCTGGACGGACAGTCGCTGGACTGTCTGCGCTTCGGTGAAGCTGAGGCGTCGCTTAAGGCGATCTGGATGGTCGCTCGGCAACACCCGGGCGAAACCATGGCCGAGTGGTGGATGGAAGCGATGGTCAATCGCCTGGTTGATCACAGCGATCCGGTGGTAAACGCGATCTTGCAGAAAGCCGTGATTTACCTGGTGCCGAACATGAACCCCGACGGTAGCCGGCGCGGACATCTGCGCACCAACGCGGTCGGTGCCAACCTCAATCGTGAATGGGACAAAGCCAGCCTCGCGAACAGCCCGGAAGTGTTCCACGTGCTGGAGAAGATGAAGCAAACCGGGCTCGACTTCGGCCTCGACGTGCACGGCGACGAGGGTTTGCCCTACAATTTTATCGCCGGCACCGAGGGAATTCCCGGCTGGAATCGTGAACGCCAGCAGCAGCTCGAACTTTACAAAACAACGCTCGCCAATCTCAACCCGGATTTTCAAATCGAGCACGGATACCCGGCGAATACCTCGGGCAATGCGAACATGAGCTATTGCAGCAATGCACTCGCCGAACGCTTCGGCGCCCTGGTAATGACCCTGGAAATGCCGTTCAAGGATGCGACGGCAACGGCCGATGGCATTCAGGGCTGGAGCCCTGAGCGCTGTGGCAAGTTGGCAGATTCTTGCCTGGATACCCTGCACCTGTGCTGGGATCAATTGATGGGTTGAGCCGTTTTTTAGCTTGCGTTGTATATTGCCTCAGGTAGCTGTTATTGCCCTCTCCAGCCCGGACCTTTAACAAAACGCCCCGGTGTTGCACCGGTGTGTTGACCGTTTTTGAGAACCTGTCCGCCATTGACAAACACGTGAATAACACCCGTAGCCAATTGGTGTGGGTTCTGGAAAGTCGCCTGGTCAATAACGGTGTCAGGATCAAAAACTACAACATCTGCAAAGTACTCAGTTGCCAGTTTTCCTCTTTTTTTCAACTTCAGGTTGGTGGCAGGTAGACCCGTCATACGATAAATGGCATCTTCCAGCGTAATGATTTTTTCTTCACGGACGTATTTTCCCAATAAGCGTGCAAAGGAACCATAGGCGCGCGGATGCGGTTGTGAGTTCGTGAATGGCAGTTCAGGCGCAATTGAACCTGAATCGGAACACAGGCTGATCCAGGGCACGGCTATTTTCTTTCGAATGTTCTCCTCGCTCATGGTGAAGCGGACAGTGCCGATGCGGCTGTCATCCTCGACAATCAAATCCAGTGCCGTTGTCACTGGTGGTGTCCCACGCATAGTGGCGACCTCAGCGAGTGTTTTGCCTGTCAGATTGCGTAGCTTCTCATTACGGAAGCTCACCAACAAAATGTCATCCGGCGGAATCATATTGGTTTCTTCGATGATACGTGCCTTTATGGCCGGATCCTCAATGCGCCTGACCAGTTCATCGTGGCCGCCTTCCTTGGCCCATGTGGGCAGATCGTAGTTCAATCCGGTTGAGCTTGCATGGTAGGTGTAAATGTCAGCGGTTACCGGCAGGCCCTCGTTACGGGCGGCTTCAATAATTGCGATGAGCGGGTCCAGCTTGTCCCAGTTGCGTTTGTGTGAAACTTTCAGATGGTAGATTTCGCCACGCGCACCTGTTTCACGTACGATCTCTATCAGTTCTTCAACTGCTGCAAATACATCATCGGCTTCGGTGCGTATGTGAGAGATATACATACCGTCGAACTCCGCAACCACTTCCGTCAGCGCTATCAACTCTTCAGTTGAAGCAAAGGGGGCAGGGACATAGGGCAGGGAAGAGCCCAGACCCATTGCGCCTTCCTGCATGGCCTGGCGAACATGTTGCTTCATGTTATTCAGCTCGGTTTCATTCGGGTCGCGGTCCTCGTAACCCATCTCGTGTATACGGACGGTGGAGGCACCCACAAACGAGGCTATATTGGTGGAAATTCCACGATCTTCCATGTATTGCAGGTATTCACCGAGGCTTGTCCAGGGAACTTCGTACTTGATATCACTTTGTCTATCAATTTTCTGCTGCCGCATCTTGTCATTCAGGGGGCCCATCGAGTTGCCTTCGCCCATCACTTCGAGCGTCACACCCTGGTAGATGTCACTGAGTGAGCGGCCATCTTGTATCAGGGATTCATTGGCCCAGCTCAGCATATTGATAAACCCGGGCGCCACGGCCAAACCAGTCGCGTCGATCTCACTGTTACCGCTATGATCATCAAGCTTGCCAATGGCGGTAATTCGGTCGCCATCGATGGCCAGGTCAGCGACCACAGCGGGTCCACCACTACCGTCATACAAGGTCCCGCCCCGGATGATAATATCGTGTTCAGATTGACTGCAGACGTGGGTAGAAAAAAGCGCCAGGGTGAGTGCTAATATGAAGGTCAGAATTTTTATCATTTGAGAACTCCGGGACCGGAAAAAAGTATATACTACCAGACGGTTAGCCTATTGTGGGAACAGATGTCCGGGCGATACCATTATTTGACTACTTTGAAACCAGGACAGGAATTTGAACAGGATTTATATATTTTTAATGAGCATATTGATGTCTTTTTCAACACAGGCGTTTACGCCGCAAATACTCTGGGATATTTGGCCGGAAGCACGTTTCGAAACAACCGCTGCACCTTGTCTGCGTCACGCTCAGTTGATGGAGAGTCTGCAGCGACTGGAGTCACGTCATAAGGGTGATTTAGGTGTGCAGGAGATCGGTCAGTCTGTACTGGGCCGGCCGATTCAATTGGTCACCCTTGGAAAGGGCGAGAAAAAGATACTGCTTTGGTCACAGATGCATGGCGATGAACCGTCGGCGACACCTGCCTTGCTTGATATTGCCAACTATCTTCTGGAACATGCCGATGACCCGGTGGCCCGCTCAATACTGGACCAATACACGCTGTTGATGATTCCGATGTTGAACCCGGATGGCGCTGAAGTGTATGAGCGTTACAATGCGCAGAGTATCGATATCAACCGTGATGCTTTACACCTGGTGACACCCGAGGGAAGGTTACTAAAACGTATACGCGATGAGCATGAACCCATGCTGGGGTTTAATCTACACGATCAGGATCGCAGGCACGCCGTGGGTAATACCGGTCAGGTTGCCGTCAGTGCCGTGCTGTCGGTCTCAGGTGACGCTGCAAATACACTTACACCCGG
>CBDTVF010000267.1:0-4848 GCA_965363775.1 uncultured Gammaproteobacteria bacterium | reverse complement strand
TTGTAAGGTAGGGAACGGGTGCGGTCCTGCAAAAAAAAAGCAAACGCTTCATTGTGAAACGTTTGCCTTATAGACCCTGTACTTTAATCCGTCGCGGCTTATAAAAATATGCGGTGAAACCCGTTGGCTTTAAGCAGCACACTATTCTTAGTTTCGTAGCTATACTTTTAGCCGCGCAGAGCACAGCGAGTGGCGAAATCATTTTACGCAACGAAAACCAATAACTCTGACCCTTAGCTGGTTTTGAGCATTGCTAACTAAGAAATTGAGAACCCCCGCCCAAATATCTTTGATTGACTTAAGCATACTCCAACGTATGTAAAAAATCTACTAAGGGGCGCGCTTCGCCGTGATTTTATCTGTATTCAATGGGTTATAGGTAAGTTGTGCGAAATGGAGACAATGGCGCCGCCAATTCGGACGTAGGGTGCGTAACTTGTTGCGCACAAGGTTTGGTACAATGGCCCCGATAACCAACGCGCCAAACGGAGACACGCCGCTCTTGCGCGTCCTGCTTCGCCCTACCGAGTCCATCCCTGGACTCGTATCGCGATATACCGTTCATCCTGAACATAAAGAATGGCAATCAATGCAGCAATTAAGTATTAAAACACCGTCTGGACCACTGGAATACACCATCACGCACCGTCCGCGAGTTACAAAGCGTCTGCACATGGAATTGGATGAAAATGGCAGTCTGGTTGTTGTGGCTCCAAGGCATTGGTCAAAGAGACATATCAAGGCGACGTTGTCTCAAAACACATCTCGCGTAGAGCGTTTTCTTGTCCAGGCGCGTGAAAAACAAATAGCGCCGTTGAGATATGCTGATGGTGAAGCACATTTGTATCTTGGCCAACGTTACCCGTTGACCATTGTTGCGATAGAAGACGGACGCAGCAAAGTAGCTTTCACAGGCCAGGAAATTCGCGTTGAGATCAGAAAAGAAGGCAAGGCGAATGTGCGGACAGTTTTGCAGAGTTGGTATGGCAAGCAAGCACTGAAAGTTCTGGGGGAGAGATTTCAGCTCATTAAAGAAAGTGTTCCCTGGGCAAAGGACAGGTCAGTCCCGCTGAAAGTGAGAAGAATGAAACGTACCTGGGGAAATTGCTCATCAAAAGGTCTGATCAAGCTGAACACACATTTGATTAAAGCCGGTATACCCGTAATTGATTCAGTGATTGCACATGAGCTATGCCATCTGAAACAGATGAATCACGGTAAAAAGTTTTATATGCTGCTGGAAAGCCTGAATCCGGATTGGCGACGCGATCGGAACCACTTGCGCGTGGAAGGAAGCGTTTATTTGCTGTAACAGCACACTGCAATGCGACAACAAATTTCCTTGCGTAGTCCCGCTCAGATGGGTATTTTACTTTGATGCTTTACTCTAATACATAATGTTGAAAACAAAGGCAACGAAATCCATGCTCTCTCAATTACTTGAGTCAATTTCTCACAGGACGGTTCTTATATTGATTATTTCAATGCTCATGATGGCTTGTGCCACTGAACAACCCGTTGCCGGTGACCAACCAATTGAGCCATCATTTCAAGAGAGAGTGACGGAATGCTCGAAGATTGGTGACCGCGGCGAAAGGGACCGCTGTCTCTACGGTGGTTGAATAAACTGCTTTACTAGTCAAATACGACCACTAGGAGGCTGTCCGAGAATAGAGAGCCTACTGCGGAAAAGCCATTTTGGCCCATTTCTCCGCTCATTTTCGTTAAATATGAGTAACTATTCGCCTCAAAGGATCAAAAAAATGGACTCAAAATGGCTTCCCCTCGCTACGGCTTCTATTCTCGGACAGCCTCCTAGTCTTCCGGCAATATACAATCAGCTTCAATCTCTACCAGCCAGTCCTTTTCGATCAGACCACTGACTTCAACCAGAGTGCAGGCCGGCCTGATTGATGCAAATATTTCCCCGTGGGCTCTTGCTGCCTCTTTCCAGAGGGAAATATCTGTCATCATGATTCTTGTCCGGACCACGTTTTGAATGCTTCCGCCTGCTTCGGTAATGGCCTGCTGTATGATTTCAAAGCAACGCTTTGTCTGGCCATAGGCGTCACCCGGGGTGGCAGTGGAACCATCAACTGCAATAGGGGCCGTACCCGCAACGGTAATTGTATTGCCGACCCTGACCGCCCTGGAAAAGCCGGCGACGCCTTCAAAGGGTGATCCTGAACTGACGTTGGTGCGTTTCATAACTACCTCTTAGTTATCCTGGATGTGTGGGTCACTACTGTTCACCTCTGCGTCCAGATCATCCAGGGTTGGTGGCACCCAGCCGCGGTCGATACGGCTACCAAAAGCCGCGCTGTTGCCGTGCATCGCCTGCTCGAACCGGTCAAGGTACTCTTTTGACTTACTAACGTAGTCGGGGTTCTCGTGCGCCGGTATGTTTGGGTCGTAGGCGTCTGCCGCGCCCCGCATATGCTCCTGGTCGTTGAGCACATAGCCCCGAACCTGGCGTTCCGCATCATAGGGGTGCACACCGAGCGCCTCCAGAGCCGAACGTCCGGTGCGTATTGAGCTGTCGAAAGTCTCGCGAATAATATCCCGCGCGCCCGCAGCCCAGAGTTCGTAAACGTGGTGCCGGTCGACGGCGCGTGCAACGACATGGATTTTGGGATAATTGTCGGTGACGTAGCGGACCAGTTCGGTGATGTTTTCACGATCATCGATAGCGATGACCAACAATTTCGCTTCCTCTATACCTGCCGCATGCAGCAAGTCGGGCCGCATGGCATCGCCGAAATATGCTTTGATACCAAATGCCCGCAGCCTATCAAGCTGTTCCGATTGGAAATCCACCACCACGGTCTGGAAGCCCGCAGACATCAGGATGCGGTTGACGATGCCACCGACCCGGCCGTGACCGGCGATGATCACGCTACCGGATTCATCGATCTCATCCGCTTCCCGTGTTTGAGTCTCGCTGAAGCGAGGTGCGATGAGTTTGTCAAAGATGATGAATAGCAGCGGTGTGAGTAACATAGAGAGTGTTACCACCAGCAATAACTGGCCGGCAAGCTCTGCAGGGATAACGGCGTTTGCAACCGTGAATGAAAGCAGTACGAAGCCGAATTCACCGGCCTGGGCAAGTCCGAGTGTGAACAGCCAACGGTCAGATCCGGTAATGCCGAACACCCTGCTCAGGATATAAAGAACCATGGCCTTGATACTGATCAAACCTAATGTCATGACGAGCACACTGGTCAAATTCGACATCAACAGGTCGAAGCGGATTGCTGCCCCAACCGTGATGAAGAACAGACCCAGCAGTAGACCCTTGAACGGGTCGATGTCACTCTCAAGTTCGTGACGGTATTCACTGTTGGCCAGCACCACGCCAGCCAGGAATGTACCCAGCGCTGGTGACAGACCAACGGCAATCATCAGCAAAGCAGTGCCAATGACCAGCAGCAGTGCGTACGCTGTGAACAGCTCGCGCAATTTAGCCATTGCGATGTAGCGGAAGACCGGCCGTGTCAGGTAAGTGCCGCCGATAACTACAAAGGTGATAGCGCCCAGGGTTACCAGGGCAGTTTGCCAGCCATTCAGTCGATCGACCAGGCTCAGACTGACGTGCTCAACTTCGCCGCCACCGTGATTCGCCGCCTCTGATAACACCACCTCCGTCAGCTCCGGTAGTGCCAGCAGTGGAATAAATGCCAGCATCGGTATGACGGCGATGTCCTGAAACAAAAGCACGGAGAAGCTGGATTGACCACCATCACACTTCATCAGGCCTTTTTCATTCAGTGTCTGCAGCACGATCGCCGTTGAGGACAATGACAGCACCAGTCCCACGGACAGGGCCACTGACCATGGCTGACCCAGGGCCATGGCGACAGCAGTGATCGCCCCCACCGTTAAGCCGACCTGTAGCCCTCCAAGCCCGAGCAGCCTGGTGCGCATGGACCAGAGCATACGTGGCTCGAGTTCCAGTCCTACGAGAAACAACATCATGACCACGCCAAATTCGGCAAAATGCTGAATGCTGACCACGTCTACGTGCAGCATATTGAGAAGCGGGCTGATGGCGATACCCGCCAGCAGGTATCCGAGTACCGAACCCAGTCCAAGTTTGGAGGCAATGGGTACGGTGATGACGCCGGCAATAAGAAACAGAAATGCCAATAAGAGGAATTCGTTCACGCTCAGGCTTCCTCTTTGATGGGTAAAGTGTCGAAGCCGGTCACTTCCATCATCCCAGCAGTATCAAAGTCGTAACGGTTGTCCCGGATTCCTTCCAACAAGCGCCGATAACCATCCACATGTGGTTCAACCAGTCCGGCATCGGGTGCCTGTAACGCTCCATACAAAACATAGGGGGCTGTGAAGCGCATACTGCACAGACGCGCGGTCTGCTCAAGCGGTGTCAGGAAAGTACGCAATGGGTAGTGCTGGTAACCCTGGTCTGTATAGGCCTCGGCTGGTCCGGCCCCGGTAACCGCCAGCAGCATATGTTTGCCGCTCAGCTTGTCACCGTCCTTGCCGTATGCAAAGCCGTGCTCCAGCACCAGGTCTTGCCATTCTTTCAGGATGGACGGCGTGGAGTACCAGAACACGGGGAACTGAAACAGGATCACGTCGTGGTCCAACAGTCTCTGCTGTTCGACGTTTACGTCAATATCGAAGCGCGGGTAATCAGCATAAAGGTCGACAAAGCTAATGCCATCAATGCGAGCGGCCGTGCGCGCCATGTGTTTGTTTACGTGCGAGTGCTTGTGCCCCGGATGGGCGTAGTAGACGATTAATTTGGCCATACCGACTAGTCTATACCAACTATGTTCACGAGTTCGTAGGGTGGGTAACTTGTTACCCACGGGTTAGTCCAGT
>CBDTVF010000266.1:0-4865 GCA_965363775.1 uncultured Gammaproteobacteria bacterium | reverse complement strand
TAACTTGTTACCCACGACACAGGGGTTCACAAAAACCGTGGGTAACAAGTTACCCACCCTACGTTGCTCGCTATGAATACGTCCATGTCGCTCACGGTCCCAGGAGGGAGTACCCACCCCAGCTTTGGCCAATTAGACCACGGAGTTTCTAACCCGTAGGGTGGGTAACTTGTTACCCACGGTTTTCGTGAACCCCTGTGTCGTGGGTAACAAGTTACCCACCCTACGGGTAAGCTTGGTGGTAGAAACTCCGTCGTCTAATTGACCAAAGCTGGGGCGGGTACCCACTCCAGCTCCCCCCCGCCGAATCTGACAGGCACCACCCCATACGAGGCAGCACCTTCAACCAATCAGGCAAATTTAATCGGCAAAGAACGATACCGCTTACCACTAGCCGCAAAAATCGCATTGGCCAATGCAGGTGACAGTGTAGGAACACCCGGTTCACCAAGACCCGTAGGGGTAATATGCTGGTTGATAAAGCTAACGTTGATTTCTTCAGGGGCGTCTTTGATACGCAACACCGGGTAGTTATGGAAATTTGAATTGACCACGGCCCCATTTTTGAAGCGTATTTCCGTGTTCAAGGCCAGGCCTATCCCCATGATGACCGCACCTTCCATCTGTGCAGTTGCGATATCGGGGTTCAAAACCAAACCACAATCAACCGCACAGTCGACCCTATGAACGGTAACTTCCTTCCCGACCACCTCAGCGTGAACGACCATCGCGACATAGCTATGGAAACTATGATGCACAGCGATGCCCAAACCATGATTTGGTGGCATCTTCTTGCCCCATTCTGACATTTCTACTGCCTTATCAAGCACTGCCCGACTACGCTTAACCTGCTCCTGCTGGTCGGCATTCTTATTGTTGTCATAGATATTGCGGAAGAATTCTACCGAATCCACGCCTGCTTCATGGGCCAGTTCATCAGTAAACACATTGATCGCGAAGCCATAAAAAATGGCATATACGGCCCGATACCAGCCAATACGTGTGTGTGCCTTTGCCATGCCGGATTCGACCCGCATGTTCTCAATACCGTAGGGATGTTTCGAAACTGCATCAAGATCACCAGCCGTTGGCTGAACGACCGCAGGATTGAAAGTGGAACCAATCGGCGGGAAGGCAGCACGGTGTAACCAACCGGTCACCTTGCCCTGCTCATCTACCGAGGCTTCAATGTGTTGCGCACTACAGGAATGGTAATAACCAGTTCGCGTATCTTCCTCACGTGACCAGCACAACTGTACCGGTGCACCCACCGCCTTGGATAATGCAGCGGCCTCCTGAACATAATCACATTTGAATTTTCGACCGAATGCACCGCCGGCCATCATCACGTGAACCGTTATGTCCTCGGGTTTACGATCAAGGTAGGCCCCTATCGTGTTCTGAATTCCGACCGGGTCCTGGGTTGAAGCCCAGATTTCGCATTTATCTTCTTGAACCCATGCCAGGCTGGCCATCGGCTCCATCGGAGAATGTGAGAGGTGACCGCCAACATAGGTGCCTTTGAGCCTGACAGAGGCTTCTTTGAATGCCTTGTCCAGAGAACCCTTTTCAAATTCTTTCTTGGCAGGTGCCTCGACATTTTTGACCAATTGTTTCTTGTACACCCCGGTATCGTAAGAACCGTTCTCACCCGCTTCAAATTCAATTTTGAGTTTTGACAGGGCTTGTTCGGCCGTCCAGGTATTGTCCGCAACTACTGCAACACCACCTATCGACCCGTAGGGGTTTTCGAAACGGGGGATCACGACAACATCAACGACACCCGGCATCGCCAGCGCTTCTGTCTTATCTACTGACTTGACTGAGCCGCCCAATACGGGCACATGTTTGATAGCGGCATATTTCATGCCTGGTACTTTCTTATCAGCCCCGTAGACACGTTCACCAACGACCATGTCACCTTGGTCATGGCGTTGCAAGGGTTTACCGATATAGCGGAATTGATCCCTGGTCTTCAATACAGGTTCTTCGGGCACAGGCAGCTTGCTGGCAAGCGCCACGAGATCCGCATATGGAAGACTGCGGTCATCAACGCGGTTATAAACCACGTGAGATTTTGCGTAACACTGTTCAGCCGAAATCTTCCAGCTTTGTGCAGCAGCGCTGATCAGCATTTCCTTGCCCGCCGCACCCGCCTTGCGCATCGGTTCGAACATTTGATTGATGCTGTTTGATCCACCGGTGGCCTGTGGGCCATACTTTTTGTTGGCATCACCCTGCAAAACAGTGACACGTGCCCAATCAGCTTCCAGTTCATCTGCAACAGCAGCCGGTAGCGCGGTGCTGATGCCCTGCCCCATTTCACACCGACCACAGTAAATGCTGGTATCTCCATTTTGGTCGATATACACGAAGGCATTGGGTTCAAAGTTTGTACTTTCAGCTGCTACCAGACCACTCAAAGGCAGGGAGACACCAATGATCAGACCACCGGCAGAGAGCCCTGTGGCTTTCAGGAATGCACGACGACTGACCGTGTTCAGTTCTTTTTTCATGTTGCTCATCTCAGGCCTCCTTCATCTGCTTGGCGGCATCGGCAACGGCCTTGCGTATGCGTTTATAGGTGCCGCAACGACAGATATTCCCCTGCATCGCATCATTGATTTCAGATGATTTGGGATCGGGGTTTTCGGTCAATAGTTCAGCGGCAGTCATAATCTGGCCTGTCTGGCAATAACCACACTGCGGCACATTGTTCTCCAGCCAGGCAATCTGCAAGGGATGTGTTCCGTCTTTGGATAAACCCTCGATGGTCGTGACCTCCTTGCCAGCAGCGAATTTAACCGTCATCAGACAGGAGCGGACAGCACGGCCATCCAGGTGTACCGTGCAACTCCCGCACACACCCATTCCACATCCGTATTTGGTGCCTGTCAGCTCCAGTGTATCGCGCAGGAACCACAGCAGTGGCATATTGCCATCGACATCGGTTTTGTGAATCTCGCCGTTAATGATCATGATAAAACTCATGTAAAAATCCCCAATAAGCTTGTTGATGGATAATGTCTCTATAGTCTAGCGCATTTTGTCTAAAACAGAAGTAGACTAGCGCCAATGAACAAACTCAAGGCAAGCACCATTCGCATTGGCCGTCGCTACCGGGCGAACCGGCTTGACTCCCACTATGACGCAGTCGTTATCGGTTCCGGCATCGGTGGCCTGACAACAGCGACATTGTTGAGTGAACTGGGTTGGAAAGTCTGCGTACTTGAACAGCACTACACGGCAGGTGGCTACACCCACTCCTATGATCGTAACGGCTATGAGTGGGATGTCGGCGTGCATTATATCGGCGATGTGGGTGCCAAAACCCGTACTCGCATGATGTTTGACTTCATCACCGGCGGCAAGCTCAAGTGGGCGCCGATGGACGATGAGTACGATCGCTTTTTTGTTGGCGATCGCGTGTTTTCAGCGATGGCTGGCAAACAGGCATTTCGTGAGAACCTCGTCAGCAGTTTCCCGAATGAAGAAAAGGCGATCGACCAGTATTTGGATCTGCTGAACCAGGTGGGTAAGGGCATGAATGTTTTCAGCATGAATCGCCTTCTGAAACCGTGGCAACGATTTATAGCGTGGCCCTATCTGAAGCTGAAAACACCAGCTCTGCTGTTCCGCAACACCTACGAGGTACTCAGTGAACTGACCCAGGATCAGGACCTCATCGCAGTGCTTTGCGGTCAGTGGGGCGATATGGGTTTACCGCCCAAACGCTCCGCCTTCATGGTTCATGCAATGATTGCACGTCACTATATGTATGGTGGTTACTATCCTGTCGGCGGTAGCTGGAAAATAGCCGACGACATCATTCCACAGATTCAGAAAGCGGGTGGTGAAGTTTTCACCTACGCCAACGTCAAACGAATTCTGGTCGAAGGCAAGAAGGTGACCGGTGTCGAAATGGCCGATGGTCACAAGATCGAATGTACCCGTGTGGTCTCCTCGGCCGGTGTGGAAAATACGTTTTCCAGGTTGTTACCGGCAGAAGCCGTCACCCAGGCGGGTTACGATCACCTGCTGAAGCGGGTTAAGCCAAGCATGGCACATCTGGGTGTCTATATTGGTCTGAAGCAAACCGCCGAACAACTGGGCCTACCAAAAACCAATTTCTGGATTTACCCCGGCAATGATTTCGATTCGGCCGTCGATGCCTTTATGAATGACCCGCAGGCCCCCTTCCCCGTCGTTTATATTTCTTTCCCTTCAGCGAAAGATCCGGATTATGAACGCAGACGACCCGGCACTGCGACCATCGAGATTGTTGCACCGGCACCATTTGAGTGGTTCGAGAAATGGCAGGGAACCACCTGGGGCAAACGCGGTGAAGGTTACGACACGTTCAAAGCTCAGCTCGGCGAACGCCTGATGCAGCACCTCTATGAAAAGTTGCCGCAATTGCAGGGCAAGGTGGATTATTACGAGGTATCAACACCGCTTTCAACTGATCATTTTTGTGCCTATCAATATGGCGAGCTGTACGGTCTCGATCACGACCCGGTGCGTCTGCAACAAACCTGGCTGGGGCCAAGCACACGTTTCAAAGGACTGTGGTTAACCGGTCAGGATGTACTGACCTGTGGCGTCACCGGTGCGATGATGGCCGGATTACTGACCACCTCGGCAATCATCGGACCGCGCAAATCAATGACGCTGTTAAAACGGATATTCGGTTCGAATACCAGCAACTGATTAGCCTGCTTCACTCCTCACAAGCAAGCACTGAGCCGAATATTCAGTATCCCAGGTCTGTTTCAGGGTAGTCGTTGAACCTCGACCGTTGTAGTCTCGCCTCGAAAGACCGGGTAACCCAGGCTAACCCAACCCTGGATACCTTCCCACAAGAC
>CBDTVF010000265.1:0-4877 GCA_965363775.1 uncultured Gammaproteobacteria bacterium | reverse complement strand
GACCCAGATGTGTGCTGACCTGATGACCATGCGTGAGCATACGACGCAGCCATGGCACGAGATATCCTACGCCTATGTCGGTGATGCACGTTCCAATATGGGTAATTCTCTTATGATCGCCGGTTGCCTGATGGGTATGGATGTGCGCATCGGTGCACCCAGGCACCTTTGGCCGGATGATGAGCTGTTGGAACGGGCCCGTGAACTCGAAAAACTCAACGGCGGAAAACTGACCCTGACCGAGGACCCGGTCGAGGCGGTCAAAGACGTGGACTTCATTCATACCGATGTGTGGGTATCAATGGGTGAGTCGGCGGAAACGTGGAAACAGCGTATCAAGCTGCTCAAACCCTACCAGGTGAATGCCGGGCTGATGGCCGCAAGTGGCAACCCCAGGGTAAAATTCATGCACTGCCTGCCCGCGTTCCACAACCTTGAAACCGAAGTCGGCCGGGATATTTTTGACAAATTCGGTATGGATGCCCTGGAAGTCACCGAGGAGGTCTTCGAATCCGAGGCCGGTATCCAGTTCGAGCAGGCGGAAAATCGTGTTCACTCTATCAAGGCAATACTGGTTGCAACACTGGGTAGCCAATGAGAGTTGTCGTGGCACTGGGCGGAAACGCTCTATTGCAGCGTGGCCAGGCTTTGAGCGCCGAGAACCAACGCGCCAACATACGTGTGGCAGCCGGGCAGATGGCAGAGATTCATGAACATCATGAACTGGTCATTGCCCACGGCAATGGACCGCAAGTCGGTCTGGCGGCGTTAATGGATGCCGCTTACACGGATGTTGATCCGTACCCTCTTGACGTTCTGGGTGCAAAAACCATCGGTATGATCGGTTATATCATCGAGCAGGAGATGGGTAATATCATCCCTTTTGATGATCATATTATTACGGTTCTCACCCAGATCGTTGTCGACCCTGCCGACCCCGCTTTTCAGAATCCTACCAAACCAGTGGGCCCTGTTTATGATAAGGCGGAAGCAGAAAAGCTTCAGGGTGAAAAGGGTTGGGCCATGGCGCCTGACGGGCAATACTTCCGCAAGGTCGTCCCCTCTCCTTTGCCGCAACGGATCATTGAGATTGATACGATCAAAATGCTGGTGGATAACGGTGTAGTCGTTATCTGCGCCGGTGGCGGTGGCATCCCGGTTGCCTATGATGATGAAAGTAAGTTATTTGGTGTTGAAGCCGTTATCGACAAGGATTTGGCCAGTGGTCTGTTGGCCAAGGGTCTGGATGCTGAAATGTTTGTCATGTTGACGGACGTGCCGAGCGTCTATGTCGATTTTGGCACACAAAAGCAGAGAGCGATCAGGGCTGCGCATCCTGAAGCGATTGAAGCTTTAGACTTTCCGGCAGGGTCAATGGGCCCGAAAGTAAAGGGCGCTTGCAAATATGTCCGTGAAACCGGTTTTAAAAGCGCCATTGGCCAGCTTTCTGACCTGGCGGCCATCATGTCAGGTGAAGCAGGTACTTTGATATCGAATGATGTCAATGGAATTGTCTATGGGGATTAGTGCAATCCTGGCCGGCCGATTTATTTTCTACGCTGAACCCCCCGAAGGTACCCACGAGGATGGATTCGAATAACCTTGTCCTCATTGGGGGCAGGTCCAGTTAGCTATTTAGGTGCGGAATTAGGTGCTGGGAGTGCTATATTAAGAATACATATCAACACTTTGAGGTGGATGGCTTGCAAACCAATAAGAAAAATCGGGAATTCCTGGTGGGGGTAATCACAATTGTTTGCCTGCTTTCTTCCCTTACTTCGATTGCAGCAAACGCTCAGGACCAGGAACAGGCACCCGAGGAGTACGAATCCGTCCTCGAAGAAGTCGTTGTTACCGGTACTCGCATCAGGCGACGTGACTATACCTCGCCCAGTCCGCTGACAACCATTTCCAGGCAGGAAATCGAATTTTCCGGACAGCCAACCCTGGAGGCTTATCTCAACACAATGCCCCAGGTTCAACCCGGCTTCGACCGTACTGCCAATAACCCGGGCGATGGTACGGCTCAGATTGACCTGCGAGGCCTGGGCCCGGGCCGCACCCTGGTTTTGATGAATGGCAGACGGCTGGCGCCTTCCGGTGTTGGCAGTGCCGTGGATGCAAACAACTTGCCCACTGCACTGGTGGATCGGGTAGAAATCATCACCGGCGGAGCCTCGACGGTTTATGGTTCAGATGCCATTGCCGGCGTGGTCAATTTCATCACTCGTGACGATTTCGAGGGTCTTAATCTCGAGGGTAGCTATTACATTACCGAGCAGGGCGATGCAAAAATATGGGATGTCAACCTGGTCTATGGGCATGAGCTTCAAGGTGGTGACGGCAA
This sequence comes from uncultured Gammaproteobacteria bacterium, assembly GCA_965363775.1. GTDB lineage: Bacteria > Pseudomonadota > Gammaproteobacteria > Xanthomonadales > SZUA-36 > SZUA-36. The sequence goes on along the minus strand of CBDTVF010000265.1, from coordinate 2,530 downwards.
TATCACCTTCTACACTGGTCTGTACGAACGCGAGGCCCTGTTTGCCTCTGCCCGGGAGTTTACCAGTATTCCCTGGATCGACGATTGGACCACGGGGGAAGTTTATGCTGGCGGTAGCGGGTATGTGCCAGCTGGCGGGGTATTCTATCCGCTAGCCGATCTGGGAAATGGGCCGGTAAACGTGACATTTAACCCGGATGGCACACCACGCGCATTTGTGTACCCGGACGACTATTGGAATTATGCGTCGGTCAATTACCTGCAGCTGCCGCTGACCCGGAAGACCGCCGGGCTTTTCGGACACTTCGGTATCTCAGATAACTCCGAAGCCTATTTCGAAGCAACCTATACACGCAATGAAATAAAACAGAATCTGGCACCCCCACCATTGGGTGCATACCTGGTGACCAATATTGACAATCCACTCTGGGCACCTGAAATGCGGCCGGTACTGGAACAATGGGAAGTGGAGCCAGGGCTTGCCGGCTTGTTTCTCGGCCGCCGAATGCTGGAGCTGGGAAACCGGGTATTTGATAACACGAGAGAATACACACGCCTGGTCGGGGGTATTCGTGGGGAAATTACCAACGGCTGGGAACTGGATGCCTGGGCCACCTATACGACGTCAGATGACGTTGAGAGTATCTCCAACAACGGTTCGATTTCCCGCATTCAACAGGCTCTACTGGTGGATTCTCTCACCGGTCAGTGCTTCGATACATCGGGTGGTTGCGTTCCTGCAGATGTTTTTGGCGAAGGCCGATTGTCGCCCGAAGCATTAGATTACATACGTTGGCAACCGCTCACCAACATCACCGAACGTGAACAATTGCTGGCCAGTGCCGTTGTTACCGGGTCGCCTTTTGACATCTGGAGCAGACCCGTTGACATGTCATTTGGCATTGAGTGGCGGCAAGACGAAATACATTTTGAAGCCGACCCCATATTGTTCAGCGGTGACGTCATTGACATAGGTGGTGACGCACCGATCGATGGCAAAGAGAGTGTATTTGAACTCTACAGCGAAGCAGTTTATACGCTTTTCCAAAGTAGCCAATCAGAACAACGACTTGATGTGGAAGTCGGCGCACGTTGGTCAGATTACAAGAGCGCGGGGCCAGTGACCACCTGGAAAGTTGGCCTGGACTGGCGGGTTTCGGAGTCCTTACGGTTCCGAACCATGGCCCAGCATGCGGTTCGTGCACCCAATAATAGTGAGCTGTTTACCCAGCAACGCGTCTCTACAGGTGCGGCAATAGGCGGCAATTTCGCCGATCCATGTTCTGCTTCTTCCGACCCGGCGGCCAATGGCAACGTGGACAAATGTCTTGCGCAGGGTCTGAGCCAGGACCAAATCGGTGTTTTCGAAGCAACGCCCTTTTATCCTGCTGATTTCATTACTGGCGGCAATCCTGCTCTGGTCCCGGAATCGTCCGATACTTTTACGATCGGCCTCGTTCTTACACCTGCCTCGATTCCAGACCTTACCATTGCCGTTGATTACTATGACCTTGAAGTAACCGACACCATTGGAAATGTAGATACTATTTCCGTGTGTTTTGATGCCAACAACACTGCAGGTGTTTTTTGCGATAACGTGCATCGCGGTGCAAGCGGCGATATCGCTGAGGTTTACGAGCTGTTTCAGAATCGGGGCCTGTTGGCTACTGACGGTTTCGATATACAGGCGCAGTACGTGATTGACCTGCCGGTTTCAATGGCAATTGCTGATGAGTATGCCCAGCTTTCCATCAGCACCATCTGGACCCATGTTCTTTCAACCAAGAACCAGGACAACGTGGCAACTACAGTGTTTGAATGTAATGGATTCTTCGGTTGGCCCTGTGCGAAAGAGGTCAACCCGGAAAACCGAATGAACACCAGGTTTAATTATTCTTCTGGCCCGTTCACTGCAAATCTCACCTGGCGCTGGATCGACGGCATGGTAAATGCTGCACCCAAAAGCTCGGCGGATTGGGGTGTCCCGGATCCGGTCCTGGCCATTCCTGAAGTTTCGTCATGGAGCTATTTCGACCTGGGATTTGGCTACCTGTTTGGCAAGTCAACAACACTCAGGTTTGTCATCAACAACATCACGGACAAGGCCCCGGCTTTCATGGCGGATTCCGTGTCGGCCAACAATACTTCAGCTTCCACCTATGACGTGTTCGGGCGCAGCTACCAACTTAGCGTAAGCTACCAACTGGGCGGGAATTAGTCCTGCCTGGCCAGGAGCCTGTCGGATTTAACATGATCTACTCGGTAACCGCTCCATTCGTTACTCTACCTCCCACATCCCTGTGGTTGTGCGGAAAAACCGAGTTTGGCCAGATCTTCCCTTCTTTTGCGTCAAATAGCGGTGCTATTCTTCTTTTAAAGACGCCAAAGGCAACAAAGGCAACAATGACTGGTTTCTAGTCGCCGGGGGCGCTTCGCATCGCTGCAAATTCGGCACGAAAATCGTGTTCGGCATCCGCTTGTTCGACCACGGCTCGTTGACGTTCCAATTCGACCTTGACGTCATCGAGCA
>CBDTVF010000264.1:0-4887 GCA_965363775.1 uncultured Gammaproteobacteria bacterium | reverse complement strand
CTCACTGGTAAGTGAAGCTCTGGTGCTTCATACCGATTTGGCAAGGGTGACCCCTGCCTTACGCAAGCACAGACTTCGATTTGATCTGAATCGGTTCCCGGTCCACCGCGAAGAACGAAAGCGGTATTTCTGTGTCAAAATCCCGTTTCTCACCCGTGATTGCCTGAGCCATCATCGAGCCGATGGCCGGGGCCAATTTGAATCCATGCCCACTGAAACCATTGGCCACCCAGAATCCCCCGATTTCTGTAGGACCAAGTATGGGATGAACGTCGTCGCGGTTGACCGTGTACAGACCGCAGTAACCCCGAACTTTGCTGTACGGCAGTTTGGGAAGACGGTGATGCAAGACGTGTAGCTTGACGATTTCAAAGTGCTCGTCGGTTTCCAAACTATAGTTATCGGGGTTTTCAACAAGTTCCCGTTCGTCCTCCTCCAGCACAGAACTGATGACCAGTTGCTGTCCCCTGCTCTGCGTGCGGAAGTAAATACCACCCTGCATATCAACGGTCACAGGAATATGACCTTCCAGTTCTTCGGGCCTGTCGCGATAAATCACCTGGATACGGACCGGTGAAAGATCCCACTTTAGTTTCAAACCTGCCGCCTCATATAGCTGCTCACACCAGGGACCTGCTGCATTGATTAGCAGTGGCGTACTCAAACTTTCTCCACTATCGAGTGAAACACTTTGAACCTTGCCGCCCCTGGTATTAACACCGACGATCTTTGTTTTGAACCGAACTTCAACACCCCGGGCACGGCAAGCTTCGACCAGATCCTGGACCGTCGCCATTGGATCGATGTAACCACCCTCAAGTTCCAGAAGATGCCGGCCACCACCTTCGCAGTGATGCGGTTCACCGGTCTCGGTATCCGGCACCAGTGTGCAGGTACTCAAAGCCGGAAACCTGTCCTTCAAATCAATATCATCCATGACTACCGAGGGAATACCGAATTGCTGCATGCGAGCGTGTTCAATGTCTGCCCATGCATTATCGCTGCCGGGCATCCACAACACGCCGTCTTGCTGGAACTCGGCCGTGGGAGCCTTCAAACCGGTAAATGCCTGCCAATCCCGGTAAGCATTAATCCCATCACGCGCCAAGTGCAGCATCTCGTCCATTGAGTAACGAAAACGGCAGATAGCCGAAGACGCACCCGTTGAGCCCTCACCAACGCCAGCGCCTTTTTCAATCACGGCGATTTTTAACTTTGACCGGCGTGCCAACTGAAACGCGATGGACAGGCCAATAACGCCGGCACCTGCGATCACGACATCAAACTGTTTCACTCAATCACCTCATAGCAGTCAAAACTTCAACCAGGGTCGGATCTGCGGCTTTCATGCCTCATTTGCTTCCGTATTGGATGGCTGTATCATTTTTCGCACTTCGTCAATGACCAGGTCCGGGTCCTCATAAGGAAACATATGGGTCGACCCAATGGGCATCAGCACATGTCTGCCACGGGTTGAAAGCGCCACCTGCTGGTCCATTGAGTCACGCAAGCCATGGATCAGGTTGTCGATCTGTAATTCAGTCAAGCCCAACATGGTCTGCAACTCTACCCGCAGTTCCTGCTGCTGGTCATCTGTGGGATTGGCGGACATCAGCAAAAGCGGGATATCGCCCAGGTCGCCTTTGCCGATCACCAGGTCGAGCGGATTATTCATCACGGAATTGAATACCGAGGCTTCGGCCAGCAGTGATTTAGGTTGTACTGAATTGGCGTTGACAACGTTTGCCACATCCGAGAGCTCCCGCGCATGCGCGCTTTCCGGGTCGTCGATTTCCGTTTCAACCAGACGCTGCAAGCCGAAATGAGATGCCAGCGCTCCCAACCAGGCCTTGCGCAACACGGCAGAAAAGGACAGACTGCCAGCGAATGCAACGTTCCAGGGGGGCGTCGAATCCAGAAGCATCACCCCTGCGACCAATTCGGGGTAGTGATGTGCAAAATTGGCACTGAATAAACCGCCAAATGAGTGTCCTGCCAACACGAACGGGCCTTTCTCACCCGCTGCCTCGAGCAGTTTTTTCAACTTTTCGACTTCACCCGAAATGGTGACGGGTCGTCGCGCAGGGTCACTCCAGCCACTACCGGTGCGATCGAACAGGATGGAACGGGATTCGTCACGGATCAGCTTATGAAGGTGATACATGCCCAACCCCTCACCATGACCACCAGTGACCCATATGACGGGATGACTATCGCCACTAACACCCTCTGCCAGTAAATGTACATGCGCGTCGTCAACCCGGTAGAGCTTGCCCAATGGTGGCGACAAACGCATATGCTGACTACCCGCCACGAAAACACCAATCAGCATAACCAGGCCGAGACTCATGACCACATAGGCAAGCGTCGGACTAAATAGTAAGCAAAACGCGCCAACAAAAAAGACCACTAAGGTCAATACCAGGCCGGCATAGCGCTGACCCAGAAAAACTCTTAAATATTCAATTAGTTTCATGGTTAGCAACTTCCTTACCAAGTTTTTCAAAAGAAACATCGCGGCAACGGTTCAAGCTGTAAGACAATGCATCCACCTGGCCCTGATGATCGCGCAGAAACTTCACGGTCACGTTTGTACAACTGGGTTCGCCCTTGATCAATGCAACAAATAAATCACCCCTCACCGGGGTCAGCTCTCCCCAAACGAGAGTGCGGAACGGACTCGGAATAGCGATATGCAGTTTGCCGTCAAGCAGGCTGACCTCATGGTCTTCCGCGAGTCCGCTGTTGCGATAACAACCGGTGAAGAATTCAAAATCGGCTGGAGTTGATACAGTTCCGTTGTGGGGATCTGGCACGTTTATCAACTGGTAAGACGGCTGGCATCCCAGGCGGAGTTCAAGTCCACCAATCCTACCGGCAGCCTGATCCTTAACGCGCAGGGCAACAAGATTTTTGCCTGATGTCAGCCATCCCTCGTGCATATACAAGGGTTCGATGTCACCGAGCAGGTAGCATACCAATTTGCCTTCCTGATCAGCCAGCTCCAGAACCAGTTCCTCGTCCACCGACACGTAAACCCCTTTGAGTGCCGCCATTTCAACATCACCGGCATCTATGAAGGTGGTCTCCAGAGCCTGTTCAAACTGGTCTTCGAGGACGATGTCCGCGATTCGGTCAGGTAACTGCAACAGGGTCGGGTCCAGTAGATTGGTGAACAACACGATGCCCAGGTCGGCCCGAGGAAAAAATACGAAATCGCATAAGTAGCCTGGCATCCCACCCGCATGTCGTACCGCTTCCATTCCACGGTAGTCCACCACGTTGATGCCCAGGCGGTATTCAAGCAGACGACCATCGTTGAGCTGGTTTTCCGCTTCCAGACGCTGGCGGTATGCCGGTCCGAAAAACCGGTCATCGCGGTAGTTTGCCAGCCACTTCAGCATGTCATTGATACTGGAGTCAATGCCGCCATTACCGTCCAGTTCGATTGTCATGTAGCCGGTTTCAAAGCCACCCTCGGCCGTCGGCACATAACCCCTGGCCTTGTTCAATATGGTGGTGCCCATGTGCGGTGTCAGCCGGGTGCTATCCATCGCCAGGGGCTCGAAAATCCGGCTGCGCATAAATTCCGCCAGCGACATTCCGGAAACCCGTTCGATCACGAGAGATAACAGGGAATAGTTGGTATTTGAATAGGTGCAATCATCACCCGGATTGAACATCAGTTGATTCTGAGCGGGGTACATCTGCAAAAACTGTTGCCGTGAAACCAGTGATTCGGTATTGAGACCCGCGAATAGCAGGATGTTGATGCCATCCCATAAACCGCTGGTCATGGTCAACAGGTGCCGTAATGTTATGACATGCCCGTAATCAGGCATTTCAGGCACATACAGACGGATGTCATCATCCAACCCAAGATCACCATCATTTTCCAGCAGCAGGATGCAGGTGGCGCACAAGTGTTTGCTTGTCGAACCCAGTCTCAGGATCGTATCAGCGGTGAATGGCACATCATCTTCAATATTTGCCACACCGTAGCCACGTTGGTGGATGACCCTTCCCTGGTAATACACTGCGAGCGTGGCGCCTGGGCTACGATCACGGTCCCATTGGGCAAACAGCTTGTCGATACGTTCCGAGAATTCTCCCGTTATGCCTTTCCTGCTTTTCAAGTAACCCTTTTTCACGCGGCCTCAGCCTGTTTTTCAGCAAGGACAGTACGCGCATCCAAAGACTCAAGACGCCTGCGAATGATGTCCTGACGACGCCGGTTGATGGGGAAATTCCAGATCAAAGCCACCGAAGCCATTTGGAAAACCCCGGGTGCCAGTATGAACATGTACAACATACCCATGTCGGCAAAAGGCGTATTAACCGAACCCTCTGCCAACTGGTAACCAAATACCGAACCCAGCACGATTAAAGCGATCCCGCCGGTTGAACCCAGCATTTTGACCGCAAACATCATGAACGCGAAATAATTACCGCCTCGATCGATCCCCGTTCGCAAGCGGTCATAGTCAACCACATCACCCAGGATGGAGAATGGTGCGATGGCACTGACACCATTGGTAAATCCATACAAGCCCATCATGATTGCGGTGGGAATGATCGCAGACTCACCCGGTTCGACCCATATCATCGGCACCAGCACCAGCGAGTTGAAGATCCAGCCCCAACCCCAGGCACGGTGTTTACCCAGCTTCGGGATTATTCGCATCCACACTGGCACGCTGACGAGGCCGGAGATCGTCGTCACCAGTAAAATCATCGGGAAGGCTTCGCCGATCTGCAAGTAGTTGGAAACAAAGGGATAAACAAGGGCGACAAAAAAACCGTAACCGGTTCCGGCAATAATGTAGGCCACGATGAAGCGATGAAATGGTCGGTTGTCCTTCACCGAGTGAAACAACTGTATCAGGG
>CBDTVF010000263.1:0-4905 GCA_965363775.1 uncultured Gammaproteobacteria bacterium | reverse complement strand
CCACCTGCTTTGTCTGTATAGCACTCAAATTTACCTGCCATTTCTAGTTTCCTTTTTACTTGACCAATTAATCGTTTAAAACAAAACTCACTTTCATTGTGACCCGGTACTCTGAAACTTCACCATCCTTGACTTTTACTTTCTGTTCCTTGATCCAACAGCCTTCCACGTTATTGATGGTTTTCGAAAAACGCTTGATGCCTTTTCGAATCGCATCTTCAAAGCTTTTTCCGGAAGAAGCGGATATTTCAGTTGTTCTTACTACGCTCATGGTGTGTCCTCTTTTTGACGATAATCCTGGAGTCTAAACCCAAGGTGGGCCTAAGTACTTGTCAGTGTATTGAGTCTAACAGAAAAACGGGAATTCCTCGAAATCCAATTCCTTCATCTTGTTTCTGCAGTTTCGATGATGACCCGCTCCGAATCACCGATAAATTCAATTCTTTGCTCCATTTCCACTGTCAGGTAGACCGTGCCGTTTTCATCTACCACTGCCACCTGGTTCAGATCGAGGGCTCTTGCCACTTGTGGCCAGTCCTTAAGGCCCGCCACCACGAATGCCGTTGCGGCGGCATCTGCCAGCAAGCCTTCATCGGTGATAACGGTCACAGATGCGATGTCTTTCGCCGGCCAACCATTACCTGGATCGATAATGTGCGGGTAACGTTCGGTCACATCCTGCCGAAAGCGCTCATAGTTGCCGGAGGTGAAAATGGATTCATCGCCACGCACTTGTATAGTGCCAATGCTGCCGCCACCAGGCTTTCTCACGGCGACACGCCAGGGTCGGTCGCCATGACTTCCTATGGCGCGCAGATCACCCCCGGCATTTACAATTGCGTTGTCGATACCCATTTGACGTAGTCGTTTGATGGTGAGATCTACCGCATAACCCTTGGCGATGCCCCCAAAATCCAGTTGCACGGCAGGGTTTTGTGAATGTAACTCCATGCCATCAATGCTGATGTCAAGACTGGAGGGTTTGAGATCGAGTATTTCATCGATCTGAGCCTCGGAGGGGGCCGGGCCTACAATCGGGTAATCGGAGGTGTGGAAGCCCCACAGTCTGATCAATGCACCAATGGCCGGGTTAAAGCGACCACCCGTGGCAAGCTCCAGATCCTGTGAGCGTCTGATCATTTCAACGATGTCCGCGTCAGCCGTTGCCGATTGCCCCTGTTCGAAGGCTTTGTTGATGTCTGTCAACCGACCCGGTTCCCAGGCGTGCCAGTCGCGGTGCATACCCTGAAACATTATTTGCAGTTCAGAAAATGCATCACTGGCTTGCTCGGCCGTGGCACCCCAAAGTTTGATTTCGACGATAGTGCCAAATACAAATAACTCGGCAGAGTGTTCCTGGTCACGCTGGCACGATGCCAGCAGGGCCATGCAAACAATGGCAAATACCGAAAAGAAAGTTGTTCTTATTAACTTATTAATGATTGCTTTTATCCGGATTGTTGCGTTCGGCGCTATAAAAGTTTTTGATAGCATTAATGATAGCCCCGCAAAGCCCCTGAATGCCATTGAAAACCACCTCGTGATGATCGGTGCCACTTAAAGGGGTGGTCTATTGATCCATGTCATTAAAGTCCTGTTATTTATCCTTAAATTTCATGAATTGATAGAATTTATGCGCTCTACCTGCTTAAATTAAAGTAGTACAGATTCTTTTGTAACGCCCCGGCGGAAGAAGGAGCTGTCAATGACGGGTATATTTTTACGTTGTTTGATTTTTTTGAAGAAGCCATGGATTTACGTCCTGATGGCCACCTTTTTGCCTGCGTCTGGCAATACACTGGAAGAACAACAACCGTTACCACCCCCCCAGGCCGATACTTCAACCGGAGTCGTTGAGCGGCGTGCGGTCATGTTGGATGTGCAAGGTCCGATTGGACCAGCCACAGCAGAATATGTAGTCGATTCACTGGAAAAAGCTGCGGTCAGCAACGCCGAGATTGTGATTATCCGTCTGGATACCCCGGGTGGCCTGGACGCATCTACGCGGGACATCGTCAAGGCCATCCTCAATTCACCGGTACCGGTGGCGACTTACGTTACTCCCGAGGGCGCGCGTGCGGCCAGTGCGGGCACCTATATTCTTTATGCCAGTCACATCGCCGCCATGAGTCCGGCGACCAATGTAGGAGCGGCTACACCGGTTTCCATTATAGGTGGCAAGCAACCGGGTCAGGCGGAGGGGCCTGCTGAAGATGAGCAGGACTCAGCCACAGCGAGTGGCCCTGCTGACACCATGAGTCGCAAGGCGATAAACGACGCAGTGGCCTATATACGTGGCCTGGCAACCAGGCGCGGACGCAATGCCGATTGGGCTGAACTGGCGGTGCGTGAAGCAGCCAGTATTACCGCAGAAGTGGCACTTAAAACTGGTGTGATCGACCTGATCGCGAATGATGTGAATGACCTGTTGAAGCAAATACACGGAACAACTGTTGACGTACAAGGCAGGGACCGGGTACTGGATACAACATCGCTACTGATCGAGCAGATTGAGCCGGACTGGAAAAGCGAGTTTCTGGGGGTGATAACCAGCCCTACGATCGCTTACTTATTATTATTGATAGGCGTTTACGGTCTCATTCTTGAAGGTTACAACCCCGGTGCAGTCCTCCCCGGTGTGATTGGGGCCATCTGTCTATTGATCGCACTGTACGCATTCCAGATGTTACCGGTCAATTATGCGGGCTTTGCCCTGCTGTTTCTCGGAATTATCCTGATGATCGGTGAGGCAGTAGTACCCAGTTTTGGTGCATTGGGCATAGGCGGTGTCATTTCCATTGTGATTGGCTCGATCATCCTGATTGATACCGACGTGCCCGGATTCGTGGTATCGCGGCCATTGATCGGTGCGATTGCACTGGTCAGTTCGCTGGGCTTGATGGCCATCATTGGTATTGCTGTGAAAGCCAGGCAAAGACCGGTGGTAACCGGGCGTGAAGAGCTCATCGGTGCACAAGGCACGGTCCTGGCAGATTTTGAGCAGCACGGAAATGTATTCGTACACAGTGAACGCTGGAATGCACTCGCTGTGTCACCGTTGCGTAAAGGGCAGGCCATCGTGGTGACCGGTATTGATGGACTGACGCTCAAGGTACGCCTTGCCGATGAGTGATTCCTATGTATGAACTGATGAGGGAGAAGAGACATGTTTGAATATATCTTTGGCATCATCGCGTTTGTCCTGTTGAGCATTATCTTCAGTGCTATCAAGATTCTGCGTGAGTACGAACGCGCTGTCATTTTTCAGCTCGGGCGGTTCTGGAAGGTCAAAGGCCCGGGATTGATTGTTGTTATTCCCATTATCCAGCAGATGGAACGGGTGGACCTGCGGGTCATCGTGATGGATGTGCCCACACAGGATGTTATCTCCAGGGACAACGTCTCCGTACACGTCAATGCGGTGGTCTATTTCCGTGTGATTGAACCGGACAAAGCCATTATCCAGGTGGAGAAATACCTCGATGCCGTTAGCCAACTGTCGCAGACAACACTGCGTTCGGTGCTGGGCCAGCACGAACTGGATGAAATGCTGGCAGAGCGGGATACCCTGAACAAGGACATTCAGGCCGTACTGGATCGCCAGACCGATGCCTGGGGTATCAAAGTGTCAAATGTGGAGATCAAGCATGTGGATCTCGATGAGAGCATGATCCGCGCCATCGCTGCACAGGCCGAGGCAGAACGTCAGCGACGTGCCAAGGTCATCCATGCCACCGGTGAAAAACAGGCTGCTACCGAATTGATGGAAGCAGCCAAAATACTCAGCGCTGAGCCAAATGCTATACAGTTGCGTTACCTGCAGACCTTGACAGAGATTGCCGGTGACAGGACCTCGACTATCGTTTTTCCGCTTGATCTGATCGAGAAAGTCAGAAAAACCATCGATAATTCCTAGACAGTTAGCCCTGTCAGCACCTCTTGAATGAGAGGTGTTTTATGGCCATAGAAAGGAGCATCAATATATGACTACAACCTGGATTTTAGTCGCCAACCAGGCTGAGGCGCAGATTTACTCAAGCAAGCAGCTTTCGGGAGAACTCACATTGGAAAAAACACTAACTAATGAAGAGGGTGCGGCACATACGCGTGACCTGATATCTGATGCGCCCGGCAGAGCGTATAACCGCACCGGTCCGGGCCGGCACGGAATGGAGCCGGATACCGGTGTGAAGGAAGAAGGTCGCCGGAAATTTGTAAAAGAGATAACCGAACTGCTTGAAAGCACCTATTTGAAGGGTGGGTTTAGTCAATTGGTCATTCTGGCGGCACCGGCCGTTTTGGGGGTTATACGCAAGACCTTGAGCGACGGACTGGCGCGCATTGTAGTCAAAGAGATTCCCAAAGATGTGATTGGTCAGAGTATGGACAAGATACAGGGCCAACTGCAGCGGGCTTTTCAATTGAAGTAGGATAGCGGATACCCGGGAGAGCAGATTCATGTATGCGCAGATACTTCACGAGTGTAAACCGATAACCGAAAAGCCGCTGGTGCTGAGCGAGGTTGAGAGACCAGTGGCAGCGGCAGAAGAAGTGCTTATCAAGGGTGCCGGCGTGCTGGTCATGGATACGTGAATCCGCCCGGTATGCAAAGGGTATTTATCGGAATTCCCGTTGATATCCAGGCTCAACAACACATTAATGGCTTACTGAGACCCCTGAAAGAGTCATGGAGAGATATACGTTGGGTACCTGAAATCAACCGACATATGACCCTCGCATTCCTGGGTAATGTACCTGTAGCCGAGGTCGGTATCCTGATTGACCTGTTTGATGAAACTTATGGAAAGGAGAAACATTTCTGTCACAGGCTATCCATGCTGACGCGCTTTCCGGAGCCCACCGGTAGAATCATCGCTCTGACCGGTGATCCTGACAGATCCCTGG
>CBDTVF010000262.1:0-4912 GCA_965363775.1 uncultured Gammaproteobacteria bacterium | reverse complement strand
ATACCAAGGTTCTCATTTTAAGCATCTTTCCACGTGCAACAGGAACAAAGGACATACGTAAGACCTTCGGCAATTCGATCAAAATTGGTCCTCAGTGGACAAAAGTAAATGAAGCCAGCAGGTTGGCTGCTGCGCGGGTGGTAGACAATGAATGGGTCTATTTCCTGGATATAAATGCCCAATTTCTTGATAAGGATGGGACCTTAGGCAGAGACGTTATGCCAGATCTTCTTCATCTTGGCGAAAAGGGATATGCCATTTGGGCTGCAGCGATGGAGCCTACGGTTAAAACGCTTATGGGGGAGTGACCTCAACCCTAAACAAGGAAATTGGCCTTGCTGATATTAGTACTCGGCGGGACCGCATTCTGGTTCGTACGGCATCAAAAAGGAATAATTCGATGAATAGAGTAACTCTAGTAACAATATCTCTTGCAAGCATGTTGACCATGCAAGCGTCGGCAGATATTAACCTGACAGCAGACTCCCTTTCTTACAGCCAGGACTTTGACGGCCTGACCAGGTCAGGTACTGAAACTAAATGGGTTGATAATCTGGATTCGGATACTGCATTTAGTCTTAATGGTTGGCACGCAGCCTATGAAAACGGAAAACCTGTTTATATCCGGGCCAGTAATGGCGGATCCACAGGCGGGCGCTTGTACTCGTATGGTATACGTCAAGCTTCATCCGAACGAGCATTAGGGTCGTTACCGACTTCGGGCAAAACCAAGGATGTTATGTTTGGTGTAGCTTTCGTTAACAAAACGGAAGGAAGACTAAGCGAAATACGGATTAGCTACGACGGAGAACAATGGCGAGAGGGAAGCTCGAAAAACAATATACTCAAGCTTTCTTACCAGATTTTCAGCCCTGAAAAAGGAAGCATTAATGCGAAGTCCGGTTGGATTGAGTTTAATAAATCAGCTCACTTCAACTCTCCGAAAGATGGTGGTAATTCAGAAAAACAGAACGGAAATCATAAGAAGAATCGCGTTGCAAATATCTCAGTTAAAGCAAACAATATTGAATGGAATGCTGGAGACGAACTTTGGATCAGGTTCTACGATAATGACAGCCCAACCACAGATCACGGGATGGCGGTAGATAACTTCAACTTTACTGCAAAGGGCGATTAAGGACTGGAGCCAAATGTCATTTTTCCAAGCAATTAGCGATGATACCTGGATTGATTCACGGGACAGTTGTGAAATGGCAAGCTAGAAATAAGCGAGTAAAGACCTGTACTCGCATCTTACTACTACTGGCATGTTTTTCTGTCAATGCCGTTGCGGCAATACCGACGGAAAGTGGAGATTTGCATGCCTACCTGGATGATATAAATTACGGCGCTGCAGAAGATCGGCGGTTCCAGATCCCAAGCACGGATCAGCAGGTTAGATTCGGACAGGTCGTACTGCTGATCCTGCAGGGCAATTATGAGCTTGCGCATGAGTGGTCAGCGGAACTGGGCTACGAACTGGTGGCCTGGACAGACATACCTTCCTTGCAACTGTACTACGTCCTCAGGGAGACCAATCCGATTCCCTCACCGCTGGCCAACGGTGGGGGCTGGTACATTTTCCGGCCTTCGGCCATCTACAATGTTGCCATTCATGCACCCCATCCGATCAATGACATGAGAACCGGCATTGAAGCAGTAGCCACGTTTATGGCGGGCGATTCGCGTTATTTAATGCTGGCTGGTGTCCATCGCAGAAGTCATCCTGAGCCCAGCACCTGCCAGGATTTTCAAGACTACCGGCCCAGCGATGCGGTACACAACGAGGCACATTATTTTTTCGCGGCGCACAGGGTCATGGAGGATTTTGACTCCACGATCCATTATGTCGAATTGCATGGTTTCGGGAGTGACTCTCTTGAAGTTATTGCATCGCAGTGTGATACAGGCGGTAGTTCGGCAGTGGTCGAGATGAGCGAGACCCTCTCTGACGTGAACGCGGACAACCACAGCCTGATGCATGTGCTGGATTCCGTCATAAGTGATGACGGGGAATTTGTGTCATGTATCTTCAGCAAGATTCTTGATACTGGAGCTGGTGACAAGTACAGCCGGCACTTTGGGGCTACCACGAATGTGCCTGGCAGATACACCAATGGATCGCCCTCGGTCTGTGACGTACCCGCTCTGACAGAAGACAATACACACCGTTACCTGCACCTGGAACAGAGCTGGGGTATACGCGGGAGCGCCGCAAACCGTGAAAAGATGGCCGGCTATATCAACAAGGCAATCCAGTCATATTTCGACAACCGGCCTTTTGAGATCAATGTCGGTCTAAATGACGCCTGGTATGACCCCGAGACTGATGGACAGGGCTTCTTTATAACCGTTCTCCCCGATCTTGGTTTAGTTTCACTGGCCTGGTTTACCTATGATACCGAATTGCCTCCTGAAGGCGCGGTCAGCAACCTGGGCGACCCCGGACACCGCTGGTTGCTCGGCCTGGGACCAATAGACGGTAACCAATCAGTGATGGATGTCAGCTTCACATCGGGTGGTTTGTTTGACACCCCAACCGATGTCGATGAAGTAATCGATGGCAAAATCACGCTGACTTTCGACAGTTGTAGTTCAGCTACGGTTGAATATGACATCACGTCCATAGGCCAAACCGGAACGGTGCCAATAGTGCGGGTGGCTATCGACAATATCGACTTGTGTGAGGCACTCAAAGACGAGTGATCACGACCCCATCTTGACTACCAACCCTACTTATAAATTATTTCTTTGCGACTTGTAAATTATTATACATTTTCATCTTACTAATGGCGATGCTAGCATCAGAGTAACAATGCGATGGGGCCGACACAAATCGCCACGTATTGTTCAATGGAGTGACACAGGATTTATTTGGAGAGAAACTAGCACAGGAAAGCTTTATCATGAGGAAGTCACTGAATTTATACAATAATATTACAGTAAGTATCACGACCCTGCTTTTTCTTTTGACCATCATCATAGCCAGCCCGGCACAAGCAGCGGATGAAGAACCTGGCACCGATACAGGCTCAGCAAGGGTGACACAGCTATCACAGGCCGATGCAACCGCTGATCAGACCACCGAGGAAGATGCAATTCTCGAAGAAGTGATCGTGGTGGGTACACAGATCAAGGGTGCAGCCATTTCCGAGGCACTGGCCGTGTCGGTGTTTTCCGAGCAGGATATTGAGGCAATGGGTGTCTCCTCCGGGGACGAACTACTCGATATGCTGCCGGAGCAGGGCCAGAATTTCCAGAACGAGGCCGGTTCCGGAGGCGTTAACTCGGTGCGTGGTGATGTCGGCGCCTTTAACCTGCGCAACATGGGTACCGGCAACACGCTGGTGCTGCTGAACGGCCGCCGCCTGGTGCAGACAGCCGGTTACCAGACCGAGCAGGTCGGTGGCAGTTTCGTGCCGGTCAACTCGGTCAATCCCCAGGCGATCCCCACGATGGGTATCAGGCGGGTGGAAATCTTGCGTGACGGTGCGTCAGCTATTTACGGCGCCGATGCCGTGGCCGGTGTTGTTAACACTGTACTGAAGCAAAATTTCGATGGCCTGACGGTCCGCGCCCGTTACGACTGGTATGACAACATCCCGCGCAAAGACGGCCGGGTTAGCATCGAGTGGGGCCGGGACTTCAACGATGGCCGCACCAATTTCAGCGTGTTCGCCGATTACTACCACCGCCAGCGGGTTAATTCGCATGACGACAAGAATTGGGATGATTCGGACATGCGCTGGCGTCTCGATGAGGACTCACCGTGGCTTTATGACGAAGATGGCAAACCCGTCCTCAACTTCAGGAACACCTCTATTGACTCTGGTTTTGGCCAGTTCGACATGATTGGCAGTGTCTCCGGCGTGACCGACAGTAGGGGTGAATTCGAAACCTATCCATTGGATCACGAGATGTGCCAGAACGAAGACTCCTGGCCCATCAATGATGCTATGTGCGGCATCAAGGATAGCCAGAACCGTGATGAATATGGATCAATTGTCAATTATCGTTATAACGGTAACGGAGACCTGTTTGGCCGTGATCTGGGATCTAAACTGGACCGTTCTAACCTGTTCCTGTTCCTGAACCACGAATTCGAGGGCGGCACCGAGGCTTATACCGAGATATCCTACTACGAGGCCAAAACCAACCTGTCACGCGATCCGTCCACAACCGGAACCGGTATCGAGATGTATGTCGCCAAAGACCATTACTACAACCCGTTTGGTCCCTGTGGTTCACCAAACAGACTGCCGGATGAAATTATCGGCGAGAACTTCACCTGCGACGGCAAGGAACTCCGCATGGATTTCTACCGCTGGGTGGAAGTCCCAAGGATCACCGACAACACGGCGACAACCTGGCGTTTCCTGCAGGGCTTCCGTGGTTACTGGGGTGACTGGGACTGGGATACTGCGCTGGTCTGGTCGGAAGCGAAGCGTACCGACATCACCCACAACCGCATCTCCAACACGCTGATGGACGCAGCACTGAAAGACACGACCGCCTCGGCCTACAACCCCTGGGCTGCCGGTCACCCCGGCGACATCAGTGGAACTAACATTGAGCAGGCGCTGATCGACGTGTACCGCATTAACAAGACCGACCTGAAGATGGTGGATTTCAAACTGAGCAAGGGCGAGTTGTTCAATCTGCCGGCCGGCCCGGTTGGGGCCCTGTTTGGCGCCGAATACCGCGAGGAATCCTTCGTGGATGACCGTGACCCACGCCTCGACGGTACGATTATCTACACTGACCACCAGGGGGACACTTACCCCTACATTTCCGATGTGATGAATTCCAGCCCGTCGTCAGACAGCGCGGGTGGGCGTGATACCCTGTCGTTGTTCATGGAGTTCGCCATCCCGGTCTTCAGCAACTTTGATCTGCAGGCCGCGATTCGTTA
>CBDTVF010000261.1:0-4916 GCA_965363775.1 uncultured Gammaproteobacteria bacterium | reverse complement strand
CGCACGATGCGATCTTTGCGGGGTGCAATGGCCAGCCATGTATACAGGGCCGTATTCGATGGCATTACAAACCCATCGTTGTAATCACAATGTTCACCGATGATGTTGATTCGTGCCGGTGCCTTGAACACTCGCGCAGATCTGCCAAATTTGGAGTGAAAAGCATTTAGCACCGATATTTTTGCGATTGGTTCAGGCATTGGTATTTACCTTGTTATCCAGGCTGACCGCCAGGCGCCATTTCTTTGATTCACCGGGTTCAAGAACATCAGCATCATCGAACTCAACAGCATCGGCCAGGGAATCATACGGTGTGGTTGTCGGTTCCAGACCGAGATTAAGATACGGCTCGGAACCACATCCCGACCAGGCATTGTTGTTGATCCACAATCCCAGCCAGGGCAGGCTCTCTGGGTCGTAACTTATGCTGAAGCTCTCCGTGGTATCAGCGGTGCTCAAACAAACCCGTTTTGTGGATTGAACGTAGAGCTTTTGATTGAATACACCAGGACCATTGGTGTGGTCAAAAACCTTTGCCAGGTCGTGTGTTTCACCATTCGGCATGGCGACATTCGGCCAAACCTGATCTGTGACCGAACCGGTAATACCCTCATGCACAGAACGGATTTTCTGGCCCTGGGGTAAATCAATATACATACCCTTCTTAATGGCTAACAGTGGATGAACGCACCACAGCCACGGCCAGGAACTTGAGCCTGTATTGCTTAGCGTGTACTCAATATCAAAACGGGGTTGGTCGGCGTGCAGAATGATTCTTCTTTGAAACTTGAAGTCGGGTGATTGTCCTTCGACGAGCAGTTCACATACTGCCGCGCCACTATCATGAATGCCTGTTTCAATTTCATGCCAGGCTTTGTCAACCACCAAACCGTGGTCACCAATAGACATGGAACGATTACCTGGCAACTTCAGTCTGCAGGGCTTGACTGAAAACAGAACCTCATCCCATCCGCCGGTATCCAGTTCCTTCTCATAATCCAATCCTGGAGAGGGTTGTCTGAGAGCAATGTATGGATTCTTCCAGAGCCAGTCACGCCCCGTTCTCAGATCTGTAATCTGGTAAATTTTACCGCCGAGCTCTGGCATGATCGTGACTGAAATGCATGCATTACGCAGACGGATGACATCAAAACCGTCGGCAGAAACTTCAGTCTGACATGTTGCCACTGCGTGATCCTTGAACTGGGTGCCAAAATTCAACAACAGAACCCTATCTTGACACATAATTGACAGGAGTCTTTGAAATTATTACTAGGATATGAAACCCTAACCCCTCATGAAAATGGACTTTGAGTGTATCTAATGGATAATCTTACGGTAAATTAAACCTATTAGCTAAAAAGGTAAAAAAACCATGGAACGACATCTCAGGGAAGGTTTTGAAGGTCAGGAAATGTTTGTCATTCCACGACCGATATTAGCTGAAGCACGTCTCCACCCCCTGGTGCGGGGGCTTTACCCCACCGATATTGGATGGTACCCACAGGCGCGTTACCATTTCCGTAACCGGGAGAACGGGGCGCCCGAAGACCACTTGATGATGTGCCTGGACGGACACGGGTATGTAGTGGTAAATGAAAAAAAAAGTCATCTGCAAGCAGGTGAGCTGGTCATCATTCCAAGAAACTGCCGGCACACGTATTGGGCCGCAGAAGATCAACCCTGGTCAATTTACTGGATGCATTTCCGGGGAGTGGATTCCAGTTATTATGTAGACAGGATTCCTTCGGTGGCAGAACCCGTCGCGTTTGACCAGTCGACCAGGGATGAAGCCGTCCGGCTTTTTCGTGATTGTCTTGAAACACTGGAGGGTGGCTATGCCCTGCCAACGCTGATCTATGCAGCTCAGTCGGCCAAGCATATTCTCTCGGTGTTGTTGTTTCGGAATTCATTGCTGCCTATGAAACAACGCAAGACGGAATGCCGACTGGATGTTGAGGCAATCATTGAATACATGCACACGAGAATTTCCGAACCGGTGCGTCTGCAAGAGTTTGCCAGGGAGGTCGGTCTATCCGTCAGTTATTTTTCAGAATTATTCCGGGAGCAACTCCACCAGTCGCCGCTGTCTTATTTCACTCAGCTAAAGATTCGGGCCGCCTGTCGCTTGCTGGATCAGACAGGAAAGTCGATCAAGGTGGTCGCCATGGAAACAGGGTACAGTGATCCCTATTACTTTTCCCGGGTGTTTAAAAAGGTCATGGGTATCTCACCGGACAAATACCGGGCTATAAAAAAGGGTTGAATATTTTTTAGCAGAATTATCAGCGAATAGTCAATCTGACAATAAAAGAAAGCAAACAGGATCAAGGGTTCGGGGTATTTTTAGAAAAATACATCTCCGTAATATAATCCATCATGTAGTCATTCCATCCATTGAGGCTGGCCTGCACAGCATGAGATCATCAAGCTTGTCCGGATTTTAATCCGGCGAATGATAATGATAATAATTTACCGATGATCACCACTTGCCGACACGTCAACTGTAGGGATTGCAGAGATGAAAAAAACCAACGCTCCGGTCAGTACAAGCCGCACTGTTAAACAATCACTTCGCTGCGGTCCGAACAGCGAAAAACGTGGCTTAAGAATGAAACTCCTTACGGCGTCAATTGTCGCTGCCTTGTACCCTGTGATGCCCGCCCTGGCCCAGGACGCGCAAGACGAAATGATGTTGGAAGAAGTTATTGTCACGGCGACCAAGCGCGAAGTGAATATGCAGGATCTGCCCATGTCCATCGAGGCGTTCAATAATGAACAAATCCAGATACTGGGCATGACCAACATGCGTGATGTTATGAAAGTCGTACCCAGCATGTCGACGGTGACAACGGTTCCGGGCCGAAACGAGGTGGTATTCCGCGGTATCAGCACAGGCTCAGGAGAATGGCGGACCGATTCAGGTTCAGCCGTTTATCTCGGAGATATTCCCATGACCTCGGCGACGCAGGCCGTTGATCCACGCATGGTGGATATTCAACGTATTGAAGCGCTTCCTGGTCCGCAGGGAACCTTATTCGGCTCCAGTTCCCAATCGGGTGCTTTTCGAATCATCCCCAACCGGGCTGACCACAACGGCGGCTACGGTCAGTTTGACGTTGCCGGCACCTACATGGCAGAGGGTGAACCGGGATACAGTCTCGAAGGCTGGGCAAACATACCCCTGATCAAGGACACCCTGTCCATGCGTATTGCCTTGTTCGACGTCAAGACCGGCGGCTTTATCGACAACATTTACGGCAAGAATATTTTTACCGATGACGACAACGCGAACGTGGTTGAGGATGACTTCAACGACTGGAAGCAAAGGGGTGCACGGCTGTCCGTATTGTGGTCGATAAACGATTCATGGGACGCCGAAGTGATGTACATGAATCAGAAGCAAGGCTCGGAGGGCGACCCGAAATCAGACCCGAATGCAGAGGGCGTTGGCGAATTGGAAATCGTTCGATTCCACAAGGATGAGCGTGATGACAACTGGTGGATAGGTGCTCTTACCGTTACGGGTGACGTGGGGTTTGCCGAATTTAAGTCGATTACCAGTTACCTCGATCGTGAAATCACCTATGAATTTGATGCCAATACCGACGGGCAGGTCAGGGCCCAACGTGTATTGACCCCTGGCGAGTACATTTATTACAACGTCAACTATGCCACCGGGTTTCACCGTGAAACCTCGATCAACGACCAGACTGCTGAGCGGTTTACGCAGGAATTTCGCCTCACCTCCACCAGTGACTCACGTCTACAGTGGATGGTTGGTGCCTTCTACGAAAAAACCGATGATTTTTGGGATTACGCTTTCGCTGAAGTCGTAGATCTGGCGGATACGCCCTTTGGCTATTATTGGGCACTGAACTACGAAACCTACATTCCCAATACCAATACCTGGTACAAGGAAATTTACTCATCAACCACGGAACAGAAGGCATTTTTTGGCGAACTGAATTACAGCATTACCGACAAGCTTTCGGCCACGGTTGGCGCTCGCTGGTTCGAATACGATCGCGATCGGAATGAAGTCAAGGAATGGCCCGAAGGCAATGTCTACGATACTGATATCTACAAGGGCAAAAACGACGACACGCTATTCAAGTTTGCCATCGATTACAAACTGGATGATGACAAAATGGTCTACGCCCTGTTCAGCCAGGGATTCCGTCTCGGCGGGCCTAACTCGATCAAGAACCCGTCTTCGGTGCTTCCGGATAACTACGGCCCCGACACCCTGGACAATTTCGAAATCGGCCTGAAGAGTCAATGGCTGGATAATCGGTTGCAGTGGAATATCACTTTGTACCAGATGGAATGGGACGATATCCAGAGAGGCATCACTGATCCAGACGACTGGACGGCCAACGGCACGGTCAACATGGGAAATGCCGAAATTCGGGGTCTTGAGACTTCGTTAAGCTACAAGATTACCGAAAATTTCCGCATTGACGCCTCGTATTCCTGGAACGAATCAGAACTACAGGATGATTACTGGCTAAGCGACTTGATTGATCTGAGTGATGACTCACAGGACTACCAACTGGGCGCCAAGGGTCAGAGTCTTGCAATCGCACCCCCACAAAAGTTCTGGATCGGTGTGCAATACGACATGTTCGACCTGTTCAAGGGCCTGGATGGCTGGGTTCGCTACGACCACTCATGGCGTGATGCTATGTACCACGATTGGTGGAACGCCATGAACGCGGAGTTGGGAAATGGCGGTGAAAAACTGATCCCTTCGGCGACAGAGGGCAGTTTACAGTTCAGCCTGGGTAAACCCGGTAACTGGAGCCTGACACTCAGTATCTGGAATGTCTGGGATGCGCGTAACCCCCAGTGGATTTCATCCGGGTACGATCAGTATTTCGGAGAAGAAGGGTTGTGGCCGGAGGTCGGGCGCT
>CBDTVF010000260.1:0-4931 GCA_965363775.1 uncultured Gammaproteobacteria bacterium | reverse complement strand
GACGGGTCTGGACTGACGCCACCGATAAGGGCTGGTCAAGGGCAGCGCTGCCATTTGCCCTCAAGGAAAAGAACCAGAATTGCACGCACAACGGCTTAATGACTTTTTTATACAAGGACGATGGCTCAGTCTCCCGTGTAGCCTGGCAGATTACCAGTGAAACCTGCCTGTACGTAAAACTCAACCTGTGGGGCATTGTTGAAGCTCAATATCAGCCTCAATCTGTGACTGAGTCGAGAGATATCGTTGCTGCCTACCGCGATGAGCTTGCAAGCCGATTACCTGTTCAACGAATGTCAGCATTGAATAAAAAATATCCGGCTGTGAACCCTTCAGCTTTTGAGCCGCCTGGGATCGAGGATGTCAGTGTTTACGGTTTTATCATGGATGGTATTCACTACCGCAGCAAGTGCCCCACGCGCTATGGATCTTACCCCTTTTGTGAGGTACTCGACTTACCCTCCTATTCGTTGTCCAAAAGTGTATTTGCGGGCCTGGCTTACCTGTTGCTCATCCAGCAATGGCCGGAGTTTTCCAACATGACTGTCGCCTCGCTGATACCTGAATGCATTCTTGATGATAATCGCTGGCAAGAAGTAGCCACCAGTCACCTGGTGAACATGAAAACAGGACTTTATGTGTCAGCTGAATTTGAAAAAGACGAAGGCTCACCGGAAATGGACACGTTCTTTGTGGCTGAATCGCATGACCAAAAGGTTCGATTCAGTTGTGAAGCCTGGCCGAAGAAATCTGCCGCCGGCACAATGGCGGTCTATCACACCACTGATACATACCTGTTAGGTGTCGCCATGAACAGTTTTCTAAAGATGAAACTGGGTCAACAAGCGGATATCTACGACGACTTACTCTACAAGCGCTACCTGAAACAACTGCGACTCAGCCCTTTGAGCCGTTGGACGCAGCGCACCTATGATGATCACGCACAACCCTTTACCGGTTTCGGCCTGGTGTTCCATGCGGACGATATCGCAAAAATCGCGGTATCTCTGAATTCCGATTCAAGTCTGAACCATGAATTGTCGGGAGCAGGTTTTGATGCAGCAATGTTACGTGGGTCAAAATATTCGACTGACTTCACCAACAAACATGGAGAGTTCGCATACAACAACGGGTTTTGGGGTTTTGAAGCAGCCGGGAAAATCGATTGCCCTGTTGAAACCTGGGTACCCTTCATGTCTGGTTACGGTGGGATTGTCGTTGCCATGTTTCCCAACGGCAGCGTCTATTACTATTTTTCTGACAGCAACCAACATGCTTTCCTCAACGCCGCTGCTGAAGCCAACAAAGCTCTTAATTACTGCAAAGAATCATAAATATGTTCAATAGCTTACCGAAAGTATCTCCAAATAGCATGACAGCGAGAGTTTTTCTTGCCTTTCTCGCTTCTGCCGGCCTTTTCTATGTCAATATCATGCCCACTATTGTCAGTGGTTTGATTGAGGCCCTTGGCTTCACAAATCAGCAGGCTGCAAATGTGGCTTCAGCCAACATGTATGGTGCTGCAGCGGGTGCACTGTTTATCGTGTTCCTGATCAAGCGTCTGAATTGGCAGTTGGCCTCTACTTTATTCCTTAGCGGGTTAATCGCAGTCGATCTGCTTTCCATAAATCTTTCAGACCCAGCTGTCTTGGTAGTTGTGAGATTTTTACACGGATTCATTGGCGGAATGCTGGTGGGTACGGGTTTTTCACTGATAGCACGTACTGTTCAACCTGACCGCACCTTTGGGGTGCTGTTGTTTGTGCAATTCGGTTTTGGTGGACTTGGAATCATGTTTATCCCGGGTTTGGTGCCGGAGTTTGGAACCCAGGTTTTGTTCTACTCACTAGTGGCTTTCAGTGTGGCAACTTTCCTTATGCTGCCTTTCCTGCCTGAATATGCTGTGAGGCCTGCGGTCGAGAAGGACAAAAAGACCGGAACCGGTGGTGTGCTGAAGTTGCCATTGATGCTGACATTTGCAACCATCTTCCTATTCCAGGCCGCCCTCATGGGTCTGTTCGCATTTATTATCGCACTTGGCGAACACTACACACTTGAAATGGGTTTTATCTCTACCACCCTGGGTATTGCCAACTGGCTAGGCCTGGCAGGTGCCGGACTGGTGATCGCCATTGGAAGTCGATTTGGCTACCTGAAGTCAGTGCTTACAGGCATTGCTTTTACTGCATTGGCCGTTTGGGCTTTACTCTACAGCAACGTCCCATGGATTTGGGTCGCCGCCAATTGCCTGATGGGTATCACCTGGGGATTTACCATTTCTTACCTGCTCGGACTGGCGTCTCGTTTTGATACAACCGGACAAATGGCCGCTATGGGTGGCTTCGCATCCAAAATGGGACTGGCTTCCGGACCGGTCGTTGCTGCTGCATTACTGGGTGAGAACAACTATGAACTAGTCATCATGGTTGCCACAGCGGTCATGATCATGACCGCCCTGACCGTTTGGCTGCCAGCCAGGCTACAGGATAAGAACCCGCAGGACTAACCCAGGAGAGCCTCAAGGCAGCGTTCGACGATGTCTAAACCTTCGTTTATCAGGTCATCTGAAATCGTCAGCGCCGGCAAGAACCGAATAACGTTGCCGTTTACACCACAACTCAACAGAATGAGTCCATTCTCAGGTGCGTGCCTGACCAGCGCGGAGGTGAGTTCCGGGTCAGGCTGATCCGCTTGACCATTTTTCACCAATTCCATGGCAATCATGGCGCCGTGCTGACTGCGAATATCACCGATAACATCGGGATACTTTTCTTGCAATCCTGCTAATCTCTGTCCGAAAAGGGACCCGATCTGATTGGCGCGATTCACAAGATCATTTTCAGCGATAACATCAATCACAGCGAGTGCTGCGGCACAGGCTATCGGGGAACCGGCATAAGTGCCACCGAGGCCACCGGGCAGAGGTGCATCCATGATGTCGGCCTTACCCACAACGGCTGAGAGTGGGAATCCACCGGCAACACCCTTGGCGACTGTCAGCAGGTCGGGTTCAACCCCCGAATACTCGCAACAAAAGAACTTACCCGTTCGTGCAAACCCGGTTTGGATTTCATCAGCAACCAGCACGATTCCGTGTTCGTCGCATAGTTTTCGTAACGCTTGCATGAACTCATTGGAAGCGGGATAGAATCCGCCTTCACCCTGAACAGGCTCGACAATGATGGCCGCAACGTCACTAGGTGCTATGTCTACCTTGAACAACATATCCAGTGCCTTGAGAGATTCCTCGACACTGACGCCGTGATACTCAATGGGGTAGGGCGCGTGGTAAATTTCACCCGGAAATGGGCCGAACAGGTTTTTATAGGGGGTGATTTTCCCCGTCAACCCCATTGCCAGCATGGTCCGCCCATGAAAGCCGCCGTTAAAGGCGATAACCCCGCGACGCCCGGTATGTGCACGGGCAATTTTGATGCAGTTTTCAACAGCCTCTGCACCCGTTGTCACGAATATTGTTTTTTTAGGTGTGACTCCCGGTGCAAGGTGGTTCAATTTTTCCGCCAATTCGACGGCCGAATCGTAAGGTGTCACCATGACACAGGTATGACTGAAACGGGAAAGCTGTTGCTGAACAGCTGCCACCACCTGTGGGTTTGAATGACCTGTCGAACACACGGCGATACCCGTGCCAAAATCAATATAGCGCTGACCTTCCACATCCCACAATTCCGCATTGACCGCCCGATCAATATACACGGCTGCCATGTTGCCCTGTCCACGCGCAATCGCGGCAGTCTTGCGTGCTTGCCAATCGGCGTTGGTCGGAGCCAGGTCGGCCATTGTATGTTTCTGTAATTCGTTCATTTGTCGATTCCACCCATGCACATGTATTTAATTTCGAGGTAATCATCCAGGCCATATTTGGATCCTTCACGACCCTGGCCGGATTCTTTTACGCCTCCAAACGGCGCCATTTCATTGGAAATAATGCCTTCATTGATACCGACGATCCCGTATTCCAGACCTTCACCAACCCGCCAGATGCGACCAATATCACGAGAATAGAAGTAACATGCCAGACCGAACTCGGTATCGTTCGCCATTGCAATCGCCTCGTCCTCGGTCTTGAACTTGAACAGGGGCGCGATCGGTCCGAATATCTCCTCCCTGAACACCTTCATATCGTCGCTGACCTCGGTGAGGATAGTCGGCTCGATAAAGCTGCCCCCCAGATCGGAACGCCGTCCACCTGCAACCACGCGGGCACCCTTGTTTACGGCATCATCAATGAACTCCATAACATCGTTGGCCGCGCCTTCATTGATGAGTGGACCAATAGTGACACCATCATGGCTACCATCTCCCACTTTCAGATCTTTCACGGCAAGTGCCAGTTTTTCAGCAAAAGTGTCATAAACACTTTCCTGGACCAGTATACGGTTGGCACATACGCAGGTTTGACCCGAATTTCGGTATTTACTTGCCATTAGCCCTGCAATGGCGGCGTCGAGGTCCGCATCGTCAAACACGATAAATGGCGCGTTTCCACCTAATTCCATCGAGGTGCGTTTGACTGTCGCAGCGCATTCGGCCATCAACTGTTTGCCGACCGGTGTTGAGCCTGTGAAGGTCAACTTGCGCACGATCGGATTGGAGGTAAGCTCTTTGCCGATTTCAGCGGTTCTACCGGTCACCAGGTTGATAACACCTGCAGGCACACCGGCACGTTCGGCCAGTTCTGCAAAAGCATACGCTGACAGCGGTGTTGCATTTGCAGGTTTGCAGACAACCGTACAACCTGCAGCCAAAGCTGGTGCAATCTTTCGTGTCAACATCGCATTGGGGAAATTCCAGGGTGTAATACAGGCAACCACACCGACAGGCTGTTTGATGACCACGAGGCGTTTATCGCCGGTGGAATGCGGAATGGTATCACCGTAAATGCGTTTGCCTTCTTCGGCAAACCATTC
>CBDTVF010000259.1:0-4943 GCA_965363775.1 uncultured Gammaproteobacteria bacterium | reverse complement strand
TCCACCCGTACCGGCTTGCGCCGTTTGTTATGATTCCAACCGCCGGGCTTCCGTACCATGACGTTACCGGAAACCTCGGATCCTTCGAGAATCCTGATTTGACCATTGATAGTTTCGACATCACCTGAAACCCTGGTGTATTCCAGTCGGATTCCACCGTTCACAGTCTCAACATCACCACCCACTTCACAACCCGACTGAAGTGTAATCGCGCCATTGACCGCTTCGACATTCCTGTCTACCGTGACATCATTGCCAAGTTTGACGGAGCCGTTGACCGACTCGACAGATTTAACAGATGAATTGTCACCAATGCGAATGGAACCGTTGACCGAATCAACACTACCGGTTGTGGAGTTATCGTCGATATTAATACTCTTGTTCACCGTACTATGGCTGCCACCAGCCATGGCCACTGCCGGTAATACAATCAGAATCGCCAATGTGGCTGCGGTGAGAAACTTGAAAGGAATCTTCATTAATCGCTCCTAAAGTTGTTTTGGGGGTCGGTTACAACATTTGATGGTGGAGATCAGCAATCGGTTTAAACAGCGGCAATTAACTGGGGTAAAGGATCAAAATAACCCTAAACAGGGTGACAAACTACACTTGCGAGCGGTTCACCGACACGTCTACGATAGAGACTGGGTAGTGAACAGCTCACTTGGGCTGTCAATACAGGAGAGAGCATATCTTGATTGAGGTCAGGGATTTACAGAAATCATACGGTGATCTTTTGGCGGTAGACCGGATCAGCTTTACTGCCTGCGAGGGAACAGTTTTCGGCTTGTTAGGGCCCAACGGTGCAGGCAAATCAACCACCATCAGTTGTCTCTCGGGGTTGCTAAAACCCACTGCCGGTTCCGTCAGGGTGGGTGGCTTTGATATGTCCTCTGATGCGGTCAAAGCCAAGGCAAGTCTGGGTATCGTGCCGCAGGAACTGGCTATCTATGAGGATCTTTCCGCCCGTGAGAACCTTTCGTTCTGGGGCGCGGCCTATGGTCTTAAAGGCAGCAAGTTAAAACAGCGTGTTGAGCATGTTCTCAATCGTATTGGTCTGGCCGACCGCGCCGGTGATTTACCAAAAGAATATTCAGGTGGCATGAAGCGCCGGCTGAATTTTGGCTGCGGACTGGTGCATGAGCCCGGTATTCTATTGCTGGATGAGCCCACTGTGGGTGTTGACCCACAATCCAGGGAGCATTTGTTTGAGCTGGTTCGGGAAGAAAAGGCTAAGGGCACCTGTGTCCTATATACCACCCATTACATGGAAGAGGCCGAAAAACTGTGTGATGAACTGGCCATCATCGATCACGGCAAAATTATCGCATCGGGCACCCTCAATGAGTTGCGGGCTGAATTCGGTGGCAACGACATCATCCAGTTATCCGGGTCTTTCGACCCACCCAGGGTGGAACAGGCAGTTACCGAACTGAACGGCGAAGTCCTGTCACTGGACAGCGGTGCCCTGTTGATGGCCATCAAGGATGGTGCGCGTAATTTGCCGGCCATACTGCAGGGCATCGGTGCCACGGGAGCGGATATTCACGACACCCGTTTATCCGAACCCAATCTCGAAAGCCTGTTTCTAAAGCTCACGGGCAAGGAATTACGCGCCTGATGCGATTCATCTTCATCACTGTCAGGAAGGAGCTGAAACGTCGTTTCAACGACCCCGGTGGGTTGATTTCCGCCATCATGATCCCTTTTGCCATCGGCTTTTTAATGGCGTCGGTGATGGGTGGAGGCGGTGGAACATCGTTTAAAGCGGGGCTACTGGTGACTGACCTTGACGACAGTTTTATTAGCCAGGGCATTTTAAGCGCACTGGGTCAGGATCAGGTTGCCGAGATGATTTTGCTTGAGAAGGTCAGCCTGGATGAAGGCGACCGGCGTATCAATAAAGGTGATGGCAGCGGACACCTCGTCATACCGGAGGGCTTTGGCAAGGCATGGTTGGATCGCGAGGAAATTGCACTGCAGTTGACGGTCAATCCGTCCCAATCGGTCTCGCCACGCTTGATCAGGGAAATGCTCGAGTCCTTGCTTGATGTGGGTGATTACCTGCACAAGGTATTCGGGGGCGAACTGAAAATCATATCCGAAAGCCTGGACAGCAATGAACTGGTGGGTATTTCGACTGCAGATTTTTCTGCCGATATCACGGACAAGATTAGTGGCATCGCTGAGCTGATTTTTCCGCCTGTCGTAGAGGTGGAAGATGTAACCCCTGAGCCCGAGGGCTCTTCTGTCAGCATGGCGCTTCTGATGTTTCCGGGTATCCTGATCATGGCGGCATTTTTTGCCGCCAACGGCCAGTCATCCAATTTCTGGACGGAAAAGGAACTGGGCACATTGGGCCGTTGGGTGGCCAGCCCCAATACCTTTTCAGCATTCTGGGTGGCGCAATGGTTCACTGCCATGGCACTGACTGCCATTGTTGCTGCCCCCATTATGTTGTTTGGCTTTTTTTATCTCGATATCAGTTTTGAAAAATATTTCCCATCGCTGGCGTGGCTGGCCCTGACCGGACCGATACTTTTTGCACTGCTGTCACTCATCCAGGTGCTGGCGCCCTCCAAGAAAGCGGGCGGTATGATCTCAACCCTTATCATGTTTCCGTTGCTGATGGTTGGCGGCAGCTTTTTCCCGACCGAAACAATGCCAAAATTCATAGCGTCGATCGCACAATACACCCCGAACGGTCGCGTGGTTGAACCGCTGAAGGGCTATCTCACCGGTGAATATGGCTCATCCGGTATGTTCTCAGATGTATGGGGCATCCTGCTTGTCACACTGTTGCTGGTGTTACTCACAGGCAGTTTATCTGCAAGAAAGGCATTGTCATGATGGGCTATTTCAAAGCAGTAGCATTGCTTGCAAAGAACGATCTGAAACTGGCAATCAGAGACCGCTCTACCTTCTTGTGGCTGTTTATTATGCCCGCTGTGTTTTTCTATTTTATCGGCACGGTCACCCAGGGTGGCGTGAGTTTTCTGGATAGTTCGGCAAAACTGGTGGTGGAAAACAACGACGGCGGTTTCCTGTCACAACATCTTGAGAGCCGGCTTGCTGAAAATCTTTTTACGATTATCTACCCCAAGGACATTCCACCCGTGGCAGAAGGAGAAGAACCGGTCAGGTACCGAAAACTCAACATTCCGGCGAACTTTACTGAACAGCTCATTTTGGAAAAGCAGGTCAATATCTCTTATGCGGGTTTGCGTAGCGGTTTCAGTAATGAATATGATTTCTTCAGGGTACAGAAGGCGGCATTTTCAGTGCTGGGTGACCTGGTCGTTGTGAAATCAGGCGGGGATGTCGTGTCACCAGCTACCCTGGGGCAGGCCACGAGCGGGGCTCGACCGGTACAGCTGGAGGTGACACCTGCAGGACGGCAAATGCAGATTCCGTCCGGTTTTCAACAGGCCATACCGGGCACGCTGGTGATGTTCACCCTGCTGGTCCTGTTAACTTCCGGTGCTGCCATGCTGGTGGATGAACGCGAGAAACAATTATTAAGACGTCTGGCCTCTGCACCTTTGACACGCGGCCAGGTGGTGATGGGTAAATGGGCCGGGCGGATGGCACTGGCCACGGTTCAGATCGCAGTGGCTATCGGGGTCTCTTTCACACCCCTGTTTGATATGGACTGGGGGCAGGCTTTACCAATGGTGGTATTGATCCTGCTGGCATGGGGTGCTCTTTGTACCTCGCTGGCCTTGCTACTGGGCAGCCTGGCCAAAACCGACAGTCAGGCAGCCAACCTGGGTGCTTTTGCCACCATGACACTGGCAGCATTGGGCGGTTGTTGGTGGCCGATCGAAGTGGCACCGACATGGATGCAACAGTTGCAGATGTTCATACCAACCGGCTGGACCATGGATGCACTACACAAACTAATCAGTTTTAACATGCCCTGGCAAAGTGCCTTGCCACATATGGCCATCCTGATCGTTGCCAGTATCCTGGTGGGTTGGGCTGCATCCAAGCGCTTTCGCTTTATATGACCTAAGGTCGCACTCTGCTTTGATTTAGCTACGCGGAATTTTAACCGCGGAAGCAACAATCGAGTATTGAAAGCGCTCAGGGCTTGAATCAGCAGTCTCGCCCAGGTCTTTGGCGTAATGTTCCGCCTCTTCTTTGCTTACACTCTTGCGGGAAAAAGTACCCAGAAGCACGACATCCTTACCACCGGAGTCTGTGGGAATAAAAAACCCGTAATCCTTGATTAGTCAGAATTGCGCTCAACCGGCAAATCACTCAGGTACTCCACAAATTCCACCTCGAAGCCATCGGGGTCGATGAAATACACGTTTTTTCTGAAGCGATTGTCGGCACCCGGTTTAGCAGTTTCGAATCCGGCAGCCTCGAGACGATTTATAACTGCCTGTAAGTTGTCTGTCACATAAGCGAAATGCGCCAGGCCGGTTTGATGGCCCGAAAGATCCCGGTTATCGCCAACGCCATCATCGTTAAAGGTGAGATATTGAAATTCATCGCCAAAATGGACCCAGTTTCTTTCGACGCCGTACCATTGGGCCTGACCCTGACTTCTTATACGCCAGTGTGGAAAGACCGCTTTGTAAAAGACCAGAGCTTCAGAAATGTCCTTTACGACCAGGTTCAAGTGTTCCAAACGCATGTGATACTCCTTTTTTCATATCCGGTCTGACAGTGACAACCTCCGCCAACCCAATCAGCCCAGCATGCACCTCCTCAATTCACGGACGATTTGCTGTATATACTCGCCGCCATGAAGAAGAAACTAAAGCGTAACAGCTAAACAAAAACCGGGGCAAGCAGCCCCGGTTAATTCGAAACCTGGAATTTGTCAAACGTTGGCGTGCCCGCGCTTTGCTTTAGCTTCCATTGCCAGCTTGGAAAACATGAAGAAGCCAACAAATGGTAATGCGACGACGTAAACCAGGGCGATAAAAGGG
>CBDTVF010000258.1:0-4953 GCA_965363775.1 uncultured Gammaproteobacteria bacterium | reverse complement strand
CTTATATTCAATGGCGTAAATATTAATTGATTTTTTTTTCTTTTTTGATATAAAATATTTTGATTTTTATCAGTTACCTCCTGGACCCATTCCCAAGGGATAAAATATGGAAGCCCATAAACTCTAGCGGTAACGACTTTAGCGCAGCCAGCATAGCGGGAACGCGTTCTGCATCGACGCCAAGGATGTCTTCCGGGAGCAGTAGTCGGGCGCGCTCCAGTTCCCGATCTTCGGGTCGTACAACCAGAAGCAGCATGCCATCCCCAAAGAAGAAGCGCGATTAGCCGTTCGATTGCAATCGTTGTTTATGACGTTTGGCAGTCGAGTTTTTTGATTTATATGAACTACACTTAGCGCCATTTTTTTTGGATCAGGGTTCCACTTAGATGACAGACTTCCTCACAGAATTACGTGATCGCCGCATCTTGCCCGCTGTCGGTGTTTATGTCGCCAGTGTCTGGGTTCTCATAGAAATTCTCGACCGCCTGGTTGAACGTTATCTGCTGTCGCCTTATCTGACCGACATTGTTTTCTGGGGTCTTTACTCTCTCATTCCTGCAGTCATGTTGGTGGCGTGGACGCATGGCAGACGGGGTAAGGACAAAGCAACCAAGTTCGAAAAAGTGGGTGTTCCAATCAATGTCATTGTCACTATCGGGCTGTTGTTAACCGTGTTTGGGGGTGCGGATCTGCATTTGGCCGCGAAGGAAATCACGGTTAACAATGAATTTGGGGAACAGGAAACACACTTTATTACCAGTGAAACCTATCGACGCAGGATGGCCGTGTTCTTCTGGACCAACGAGTCCGGTAACCCCGAGCTGGACTGGTTGCAATATGGCATCACCGAGCTCCTGGTACAGGATCTGCAGCAGGATCCATTTGTGTTGGCAAACTCGCCATGGAACAACTATGGAAACGGATCTTACCCGCGTATGCGTCAGGCCGGGTTCAAGGATGGACTGAAGGTACCGCGATCACTAATGCGGAAAATTGCAGACAGGGCACACCGTCAATATTTTGTTGATGGCTCCCTGGACCAGGTGGATGGTGAGTACCTCGTCACGGCCAGAATCTGGAATACACAATCACTGGAACAAGTGGCAGAGTTGACTGAGCATGGCTGGGATTTATATGCCGTCATTGACCGGTTATCCAAAGAAGTTCGAAAAGCACTGGATGTACCCGAAAGCAGTAGCCGGATTGCAGAAGACCTGCCATTGGTGGAGACCTATGGTGAGTCTGAAGATGCGCTTAAGGCCTACATCTATGGATTGAATGCGCGTTTGTTTGAAAATGATTTTGAAGCGTCAAACAAATTCTTTGATCAGGCGACCTCTATTGATCCGGGCTTTGTCCTGGGATGGTTTTTGAAAGCGGTCAACATGGTCGATGGTGGTGATATACCGGGTGCGCAGGAGGCATTGTCCAAGGCGCAGGAATTGGACTATCGTTTGCCATCCAGGGACCAGGCACAGCTTAAGTTCATGAATTATCGCCTCTCAGGTGAGCATGAAAAAATGATGTCCTTCCTTAAGTTACAGGCCAGGGTACATGATGATTCAAACTCCCATAATCGTCTTGCAACCATATATATGACCACCGGCGAACTGGAGGAGGCAAAAACGGAATCTCTGCTGGCTTTGGACAGGGATGCTCTGAACGTTGGTATCCTCTTGAGAATGTCCACACTTGAACGAGCCACCGACAACATGGATGCCGCTATTAATTATGCGCGTAGCTACCAGGAACAAAGACCGGAAGACATCCATGCCCATCTTCAACTAGGTGACCTGTTGCGTGACAGTGGAAAACTGGATGCAGCTGAGGAGCACTATAAGCAGGCTCAGATATTGCAAAATTTGCCGGTCCGGCCTGCTTTAAAACTGTCGATCATCGCTGCACGCAAGGGTGACATGATCGCCGCCAGAAGATATTTGTCAGAGGCGGAAGGTTTTGCCAGCACACCGACAGAAAAGACCCATGTCAGACAGGCTGCGACCCGCCTGGAGGTACGCCTGGGCAGAATTCACGAGGCGATCCGGCAAACCCGGGCGCAGGAGGAGTTTCTAAGCCAGTCAAGTGGTTTACTGGATCTTACACTCAGTGTTTACACACCATTGATCGACCTTTACGTCGCATTGGACGACCTTGAAGCGGCGCGGGATGCGCTTACTACGGCTAAAAGCATGCTGACCCCACCTACAGACAAGTTTATGGGCTTTAGTGCAGCCAGCATTTACGCCAGTGAAAAGGACTTTGACGCCGCAAATGCTTCTTTGCAGCAAGCGCTGGAAGTCACAGAGCAATTCCAGCTGAAGTTTCTGTATATCCAGTTTCATATGGTCGAGGCCATCATCGGTGAGGTCGGGGGGGATTTTGTCGCAATGGCAAAACACTACCTCGAAGCCATTGATATGATTGAGCACTCGGTAGTTGCAGGTGATCTGTATCTTGTTGTACCTCAGCTTTACGCGGAAGTCGCACGGGCCCAGGTTGAAATGGGTGATCTTGTTGCAGCAGGGCAGTCGATTGGAGCCGGGTTTTTGTTGGATCCATCGGAACCCGCTTTGTGGGTTGCGCAGGCCCTTTTACAGCAGGGACGCAATATGCCCCAATTGGCATTGGCCTCGGTTAACTACGCATTGGCGATTTGGCATGATGCGGATGAAGACTATGTGGCGGTCAGTAGGGCGCGAACCCTGGCTGCTGAACTGCAAGGCACAGGTCGATAATTTACATTTTTTCTTGAATTTCAGTACAATGCGCGGTTCTGTATTGATTGATTGAAACTGCGCTCCATGAAACAGCCCCATATATTTGATGTCATTGTGATCGGTGGTGGACATGCCGGAACCGAGGCTGCGCTGGCCGCAGCCCGTAGCGGTGCACGTACACTATTGCTGACACACAACATTGAAACCATCGGTCAAATGAGCTGTAACCCTGCTATTGGTGGAATAGGCAAGGGCCACCTGGTAAGGGAAATTGATGCCCTGGGTGGTGTGATGGCCTCGGCGGCCGACGCCGCAGGAATCCAGATGCGTACCCTCAACTCAAGTAAGGGCCCGGCGGTACGTGCCACCCGGGCCCAATGTGACCGCAACCTTTACCGTGCTTACATACGTAAAGCAGTTGAAAACCAGCCCGGCTTGAGTATTTTCCAGTCGGCGGTGGATGACCTGTTGCTGGATGGCGAGCGGATCAGCGGTTGCCGCACCAGCATGGGACAGGAGTTCCATGCGCCTGCCATCGTTCTGACAACCGGTACGTTTCTGGGTGGCAAAATTCACATGGGTGAGAAACAGAGTGCCGGTGGGCGTGCCGGTGACCCGCCTTCGATCTCACTGGCCAATCGATTACGTGAACTGCCGTTTGACGTGGGCCGTCTAAAAACAGGTACACCGCCCCGTATTGACGGTAAAAGCGTAGATTTTACCCATTTGAAAGAACAGCCCGGCGATATACCAAGACCGATTTTCTCTTTTATGGGTTCAGCGGATGATCAGCCTGAACAGGTGAACTGCTGGATCACCCATACGTCTGAAGAAACCCACGAAATTATTCGATCAGCTTTGCACCGTTCACCGATGTACTCGGGAACGATCGATGGTGTTGGTCCGCGTTATTGCCCATCCATCGAAGATAAGATCGTACGCTTTGCTGAACGCAACAGTCACCAGATATTTGTTGAGCCGGAAGGATTAAACACCCGCGAACTCTATCCGAATGGTATATCAACCAGTTTACCCTACGATGTACAGGAAGCATTTGTACGTAGCATAGCCGGTTTTGAAAACGCCCATATCACACGACCGGGTTACGCCATTGAATATGATTATTTTGACCCACGCGGTCTCAAGGCCAGTCTCGAAACCAAGCCGATTCATGGCTTGTTTTTTGCAGGTCAGATCAATGGCACAACCGGTTATGAAGAGGCTGCCGCACAGGGGCTGATTGCGGGTACTAATGCTGCGCGCAGTGTACGTGGTGAGCAGGCCTGGACACCCCGCAGGGATGAGGCCTATATCGGCGTACTGATTGATGACCTGGTGACGCAGGGAACCCGCGAACCTTATCGTATGTTTACCAGCCGGGCAGAATACCGACTGCAATTGCGAGAAGACAATGCAGATTTACGTCTGACAGAAACCGGTCATCAACTGGGCCTGGTCAACGATCGCCGCTGGCAGGCATTTGAAGCTAAGAAAGCAGCGATTGAAGCGGAACAACAAAGACTGGGTTCTATCTGGGTAACACCTGATAACGATTTTGGTCGATCACTTAAAGAACAACTGGGTGTGGGGCTGAGTAAAGAAGCGAAGGCGCTGGATTTACTTAAACGGCCGGAAATAAGCTATTCAGACCTGATGAAAGTAGCAGGTCTCGGTCCAGGCAGTGGCGATGTAAAAGTCGCGGAGCAGGTTGATGTACAGGTACGTTATGCAGGCTACCTGACACGTCAGGCCGGTGAAGTTGAAAGAAACCAACGTAATGAGAGCACCTTGATCCCATCCGCCTTTGATTACACCCGGGTACAGGGCCTGTCAGCAGAGCTGGCTGAGAAACTACAGATAACCTTGCCGGAAAGCATCGGTCAGGCTGCGAGGATGCCCGGCATGACGCCGGCCGCAATTTCATTGTTGCTGGTATATTTGAAGCGACATCGCGGTAATCGTGAGGTCGCCTGAAAAAAAAATTCGTTTAATTACAAATTTCAAACGATAGATTTACATCTATTTAACCTGTAAAGGGTACACTTCGTTTGCAAGTTGACTGTGCCAGGTGTGTCGCTTCTCATGACAGGCAGTCCCCACACTTCTATGCCTTCTGCGATACACCACTTCAAACCCCGACTCTATAGTCGGGGTTTTTTTTATGTTCAGGATGAACGGTATGCCGCGGGCGCAGGGATGCGCAGGAGCGGCGTGAGGCATATCCGAGCCGCACGGC
>CBDTVF010000257.1:0-5019 GCA_965363775.1 uncultured Gammaproteobacteria bacterium | reverse complement strand
CATCATTTTCACGGCTTACCTGGTAGTCCGCGTAAGCGGCCAACCCTTGTGATTCAAACACACGATGGCTTTCATCCAGGTCAAACAACGCGCGCGAAGAAATTGCCACGACCAGTGGATTGGTGTTTTCCGGCATATCACACCCTCCTTCAATACCCTCAACAGGATTCGTCATGGCGGTCAAAGAAACTGTTCGTTCAAAATCCGCTCTTCCAGTGAGTGATCCGGATCAAACAGAAGTTTTAATTCCGTCTCCTTATCTTCAAATGCATCCACACTAATAACATTACGTACTTCGTGGGCATCCGCGGTCGCGCTGACATTGCGTTTATAGTGATCAAGCACTTCAAATCTGACACGGGCAGAGTTCGGCAGTATCGCACCATTCCAGCGTCGTGGCCGGAACGGGCTGATGGGTGTCAGCGCCAGTGCGTCAGTACCGAGTGGCAAAATAGGACCACGGACAGAAAAATTATAGGCCGTACTGCCTGCAGCCGTTGCCAGCAATACCCCGTCACAGACCAGGTCTTCAACCTTAATACTGTCGTTGACCAGAATACGAATATGGGCAGCCTGGTTGGTCTGACGCAGTAGCGATATTTCGTTGATAGCCAGGGCACTGGTTTCAGTGCCTGATTCAGTCTGTACTTCCATACGCAACGGATTCAGACTCACCGGGCGGGCATCGGCCAGTCTCTGCATCAAATCATCCTCGCTATAGCGGTTCATCAAAAAACCAATATTGCCGATTTTCATCCCGAAGACCGGCAAATCCTTGTTGATGAAACGATGTAAGGTACGCAACATAAAGCCATCACCACCAAGCGCAACAATGACTTCGGCATCATTTACATCACATTGTCCATAGCGTTTCTGCATCAAGGCAGCCGCTTCACCTGCAGAGTCAACCTGGCTGGCTACAAAATGTATACGGGTAGTGGTCATGACGACTCCGTGACAAGTAACAGTTGATCCAGTGAACGGACCGCGACTGAAACAACAGCGTAATCCATGGACCCCAGGCTTTGCATGTCTTTCAGCATAATTGAAACACGTTCAACATCCGCAGCATTATCCCTCAACCATCTCTTGAGTGGATCTTTTTCATCCGGAAATGTTTCCAATACCCTGCCCGCCAGGCTGCGGTGCTGCGAATACAACTCATCGCGTAGACTACCACGGGCAAGTGCATGCCACTGACCTTCAACCGAAAGTTTCTCCACACTTCCACGTAACCAGTTCAGACCCAGGCTTTTGCCCAGACCAAAAAAGACCGTGGCTACACTGCTGACATCCGTTTTGCGTCTTGCAGCCGTTTCAACCACATCCAGGGCTGGATAAAGCAAATGCAAACTGGCAGCCCAGTTAGCCAGTGTCTTTGGCATGCCACGTTCAATAAGCGGTCCGGCACGGTCTTCCACCTGTGCCTTTTCCAACGCATTGAGAGACTGTCTGATTTTCTTTTCCAAAATTCTCAGACCGGGTGCGAGACGTTCGATACTCGCACGGATATCGAGCTTGTTGTCAGCCTGGTTAAGCACCCAGCGCGTGGCCTGGCGCAACAGATTCCACATTTCCAGGGTGGCACTGATCTGCACTTCACTTTCAACTTTGTTGTCCAGTGCTTCAATTTTCCCCCAAAATTCACGGGCCCTGAAAATTTCACGGGCAATGGTAAATGCCCTCGCTACCTCGGCCGCTGTTGCTCCCGTATCTTCATGCATACGCAATGCGAATGAAGCACCCATGCGGTTCACAAGGCTGTTGGTCACTTGTGTTGCAATAATTTCACGTTTCAGGCGATGCCCGTCCATGAAGGCGGTGTATTTCTCCTGTATCGGTTTCGGGAAGTACCTTTTTAATTCTTCTGAAAGCCATGTATCTTCCGGCACATCGGAATCCAGTAGTTGCCGATATAGCATGATTTTGCTGTATGACAGCAAGACAGACAATTCCGGCCGACTCAGTCCCAGTCCGCTACCCCGTCGCCGTGTGAGTTCCTCGTCGTGAGGCAATTGCTCCAGGTCGCGATCCAGAATTCCTTCATTTTCCAGGACCGTAATAAAATGCTGCTTGGCACCCAGTCGGGCACCGGTCAGAACCTCCATCATGGAAATGGTCTGTGTCTGCAGGTAGTTGTTGCGCAATACCAGGTCTGCAATTTCATCGGTCATTTCCGCCAACAGTTTATTTCTGTTTTCCGCGCCCAACTTCCCGGCGCGCATTACCTGGTTTAGCAGTATCTTGATGTTGACCTCGTGATCAGAGCAATCCACACCCGCTGAATTGTCGATAAAGTCGGTGTTTATCCGGCCACCGGATAGTGCATATTCGATTCGCCCCAATTGGGTAAAACCAAGATTGCCCCCCTCCCCGACTACTTTGCAGCGTAATTCATTGCCATTGATACGCAGCCAGTTATTCTGTGCGTCACCAACCTCGGCGTTGGTTTCACTTGATGATTTAACGTAGGTCCCAATTCCACCATTCCAGAACAGGTCAACTTCGGATTTCAACAAAACGCGGATCAAGTCGTTGGGCGGCAACTGTCTCTCTTCTATATTCAGCCAGGTGCGCACCTGTTTACTGAGCGGAATGCTTTTCTCGAGTCGTGAAAAAATACCACCACCCTTTGAGATCAACTTGCGCTTGTAATCATCCCAACCGGATCTTGGCAGCTTGAACAGGCGTTGACGTTCCCTGAATGAAGTTTTGATATCCGGATCCGGGTCCAGGAATATATGCATATGGTTGAAAGCAGCCTGAAGCTGAATTTGCGGCGAAAGCAACATTCCGTTACCAAATACGTCACCCGACATGTCGCCGATACCCAGCACACTGAAAGGTTCTTTCTGACAGTTAATACCCATATCACGAAAATGACGTTTGACCCCTTCCCAGGCACCACGTGCCGTAATGGCCATTACTTTATGGTCATAACCAACCGAGCCGCCGGATGCAAATGCGTCACCCATCCAGAAGCCGCGTTCCAGTGCGATGGCATTGGCCGTATCTGAAAATGTTGCAGTACCCTTATCGGCAGCCACAACCAGGTAAGGATCGTCGCCATCATAGCGGATTAAGCCAGCAGGAGGGATCACTTTTTCTTGATCTAAATTATCAGTAACATCCAATAAACCATTGATAAATATCTTATAACACTTTACAACTTCGTCCATTACTTCATCACGACTGCCATTCTCAGGTAAGTGCTTGGCAACAAACCCGCCCTTGGCACCGACCGGTACGATAATGGTGTTCTTGACGTTCTGGGCCTTCATCAGACCAAGCACCTCTGTCCTGAAATCCTCCTTGCGATCCGACCAGCGCAAGCCGCCACGGGCAACGGTACCACCACGCAAATGGATACCCTCCACATCAGCCGAAAACACCCAGATCTCCCTAAAGGGTATTGGCTTCGGAAGTTGTGGCATTTTTGAGGAATTCAGCTTGAAGCTCATGTACTCCAGCAGTTCGCCATCCTCGCCACGTTGATAGAAATTGGTTCTTAAAGTGCCCTTGATAACTTCGTAAAATGAAAACAGGATGAGGTCTTCATCAAGACTGCTAACCCTGGACAAAGACAATCTGAATACCTTCTTGATGGTGGCAACCTGGAATTCACGATCCTTTCGGCGCGCAGCAACAACGCTGTCGAGCAATTCGAGCAGAACCTTATCATCGCAATACTTTAGTGTTGCCAGGCCCCGGAACGTCCGACGCAGATTCTTGGCAGCCCGTTCCTTACGAAAGTCAGTTTCACAATCACGCTCAGGGTCGAACATGGCCTCAAATAACTCCACCAATAAACGGGCCATTAACGGATGTTTCGCCAGGGTTTCTTCCATGTAAGCCTGCGAATAGGTGATGCCGGTTTGCAACAGATATTTGCAATAGGCGCGAATCCCCTTGACCTGTCGCCAATCCAGCTGACATGCAAGGATCAAACCGTTAAAGCCATCACTCACGGTAATCCCACGCCAGGTATTTTCAAACGCCTGCTGAAAGCTGCCACGTACGACTTCAAGGTCCAGATCCGCACCATGGCCGTAAACCATGTCAAAATCCTGAATCCAGATTGACTGGCTTTTTTCAAACTTCAACTTGTAGGGTCTTTCACTGACGATGTGCAAACCCATGTCTTCAAGCATCGGTAATACTTCCGATAATGGAATGGGCTGACTTCGCTTGAAAATTTTGAATCGAATAACACCGGGTTCCCTGGCCCCTGCCCCGGTTTCCTCAGTCCCTGGTCGATAGAGACTTAACTGCAAATCATTTTCGTCTTCAATTAAGGCAATTTTCTCAACATCATAGGCAGCAACCCGGGGAGAGAGGTCCTCCATATAAGCCGCAGGAAAAGCATCGCCAAACTTCCTGACAAGCTTTAATCCGGCTTCTTCTCCATGCTTGCGTACCAGGATATTCTTCAGTTCCTCGTTCCAGGAGCGCAGGGCATTAATGATTTGTTTCTCGAGTTCAGCTACATCAGGCTGTGGTTCCACACCGGCTTTTGGCCGTATGATAACCTGCATACGCGCCAGGGCTGAATCTGAAAGCTTTATCATGTAGTCTGGCGCATCCCCTTCTAGCGCCCGTTCAAGTATGTGCTGTATTTTTATCCTGTTTTCCGTGTTCCAATGATCCCTGGGGATATACACCAGGCAGGAGAAAAATCGTCCAAACCGTTCCCTGCGTATGAACAGCCGAACTGTTTGGCGCTCCTGCAAATCAAGCACACCTGTTGCAATAGACAATAACTCGGTGCTACTTGCCTGAAAAACTTCATCCCGTGGCAGTGTTTCGAGAATATGCAGCAACGATTTCCAAGCATGACGGTTTTCTTTCAAACCGGAGTTTTCCAGAACGGTCTTGACCTTCATGGATACCAAAGGTGTTTGTGCAAGCCGTTGCTGATAAGCAAGCGAGGTAAACATGCCAATAAATCGACGCTCGCCAATGACCTTGCCATTTTTATCGAAACGTAAAACACCGATATAGTCCATGTAACCACTGCGG
>CBDTVF010000256.1:0-5019 GCA_965363775.1 uncultured Gammaproteobacteria bacterium | reverse complement strand
GCCTGCTGAACCAGGTTGGTGACCAGGATAATGGTCACTTCATTTTTTAATTCCTTGAGCACATCTTCAATTCGCATTGTTGTGACCGGATCCACCGCGATGGAAAACTCATCCAACATCAGGAGTTCAGGATCCTGCGACAGCGCACGGGCGATGGTCAGACGTTGTTGCTGTCCACCGGATAACATACTACCCAGCGATTTAAGTCGGTCTTTGACTTCATCCCATAATGCCGCCCTGGTCAGGCAGCGTTCAACGATCACATTGAGCTCGGCCTTGTCTTTTAGACCGGCCAACCGTGGTGCCAGGGCTACATTGTCATAAACCGATAGCGGCAGTCCAACGGGTAACGGGAAAACAACCCCAATACGACGACGCAATCCATAGACATTACGAATCTTGCTGACATCCGTGCCATTGAACTTGATGCTCCCACCGATCCTCATATCCGAATTAAACATATCCATGCGGTTGATGGCTTTGAGAAAGGAGGTCTTACCTGCATTGGCGGGACCGATGATGCCGAATATCTCATGCTCCCGGATATCGAGCGAAACACCTGTCAGCGCCTCATGATCCCCATAGTGGATTGAAACATCTTTAGCTTCGAGTTTTAGCGGTGTTGAGTCTGTATCCACCATTGATTGATCACCGTTCACAACTGCCTCACTTACCATTTCTTCTTACCCCGCAAGTACATACGCAGAGCGATGGATGCACTATTCATCAATAACACCAGGCAAATCAACACCAACGCAACGCCATAGGGCACTGCTTCGGGCATTTCCGGAACCTGGGTTGAAACAACAAACAGGTGCAGCGAGAGCGCCATGGTCTGGTCAAATACACCCTGCGGCAGAAATGGCAGGAAGAACACTGCACCGGTAAACATGATCGGGGCTGTCTCACCGGCTGTGCGGGAAACCTCCAGGATTACACCCGTCAATATACCGGTCACTGCGTTTGGCAGTACGATACGCCTGATGGTCTGCCAGCGTGTCGCACCCATATTCCAACAAGCTTCCCGAAAAGCCATAGGCACTGCCTGTAAAGATTCACGTGTTGCAACAATCACCACCGGCAATGTCATGATGGCCAGCGTCAGGCTGGCTGCCAGGATACTGGTCCCAAATTTAAAGAAGATAACAAAAGCACCAAGGCCAAACAGCGCATGCACGATAGAGGGCACACCCGCAAGATTAATAATGGCCAGGTTGATCGCGCGTGTGGACCAGTTATCCGGTGCATACTCACTCAGATAAATCGCCGCAGCCACACCCAAGGGCACTGAAGCCAACAGGGCAACAAGGACCAAAAGGATCGTTCCAAGTAATGCGGGGAAAATTCCACCGGCGGTCATGCCATTGGTCGGATTGGAGAACAGAAACTCGAAAGAAATGACCGGCGAACCTTTTGCAATCAGGGTACCCATAATCAGGATAACAGGTAGAATCAGGATACCGGTCATAGTACCCAGCAAGATGCGGAACATTTTTTGCCGGCTGAGGTTCTTGCGATTGGTTTGAGTTGCTTCAAACATATTTTTCATCCCTCCCGAACACCGCGGACAACCAGGTCGGCGACAAGATTTATAATGAATGTAATGACAAACAGTGAAATACCGATGGTAAACAAGGCCTGGTAGTGGGGTGAACCCACTGCGGTCTCACCGAGTTCAGCGGCAATGGTTGCAGTCAGTGCACGTACCGAGTCGAAGACGCTGGTTGGTATGTTGATGGCGTGACCGGTGGCCATCAGTACTGCCATCGTTTCACCGAAACCACGACCAACACCTAGAAGCACTGCTCCCAACAATCCGTTTTTTGCTGCAGGTAATACAACTTTATAGATCACCTGCCAACGGGTTGCACCCATGGCCTCGGCGGCCTCACGGTAACGATCTGGTACCGCCTTCAAGGCGTCCTCTGCGATTGATGTCATGATCGGCGCAGCCATCAGGCCCAGAATGATGCCCGCATTCAGAACATTCAAACCAACCGGTACGTCAAACAGATCGATAATCAACGGGTTCATAATGGCCAGACCGATAAAGCCCCAAACCACGGAAGGAATAGCAGCCAGAAGCTCGACCGTAATCTTCAGGAATTCACGTGTCTTGCCGGTGGCAAACTCTGCAATAAAGATCGCCGCACCCAGGGAAAAGGGTATCGCAATGAGCATGGCAAGACCGGTCACACTGGCTGTACCTGCTATCAGCGCCAGG
Source organism: uncultured Gammaproteobacteria bacterium (assembly GCA_965363775.1). GTDB lineage: Bacteria > Pseudomonadota > Gammaproteobacteria > Xanthomonadales > SZUA-36 > SZUA-36. The sequence continues at coordinate 2,795 of CBDTVF010000256.1, read as the reverse complement.
ATTCCATAGGTTTCCTTGTTCTCGGAAGTCGGACGCCAGTTGGGTGAGAAAAAGAATTCCTTAAAACTAAAATCACCTACCAGGAAGCCAAGTCCCTCCTTGGTGATAAACACGAAAATCCCGATGATAAAAATAATGGCCGAAATACCCCCGATAAATACCAGGGTCTGCACGGCCTTATCTATGTACCAGTCACGATTGAGTTGATCAAAACTCGCTGCTTTTGACGTGGTTGGTGTTTGTTTATTCATAGTTAATCGTTCACCGCAAATGGGTCATCACCTGGGATCAACGGGCTTCGCTGCCCGCCAGCAAGGTCATTAATTGCTGAATCTCTTCACGCAATGCAAGGTAGTTCTCCTTGATGTCACTACCGCCTGGCAACTCCCAATTCAGTGCCGAAGTGTGAAACGGAAGTTTCGGCATGTCATCTTCAACTTTGCCATTCAGGCTTACAATGACAGTAAAATCATCCAGATCATGCTTAAGCGCTTCGAGTTGCTCGGCGACAAGGTCCTCATCCGGCAAGGTTCTGTCAACCAGGAACGCCTGCAAAGCATCTGAGACCGGTTCCTCTGCTCCAGGTGTCGCCGTCGCAAAATATCCACTCTGGGAAAAGTTCTTCCTGCCAATAGCCGTGGCTAAATGCCCAAGACCCGAACCGGGCTGGGCCAGGAATAAAACTCGATAGGTCTTGGGGATTTTGGCGATACCCCTCACAGCATAGACAGTCTGGTCGCAGATATTTTTTGCCTGGTCTGCAATTCTTTTGAGCAGATTGAAAACGACAAAAACTGCCATCATGGTGGCACCGTCCATGCGGTCGTCTTCTGCAAAAAGGGTTTCGTACACACCATCCATCTTGCCCTGTACGCGCCTGGCGGATTTCATCAGGGCAATGGCCATTTCGGCATTACCATCTCTAAACGATTTACGTGAATCGGACAGAATTGAAATGGACTCGTCAAACATTGAGTCAACGTAATTGGATAACTGGGGAGATAGTGGAGAAGTAATCTGCAATGCCTCACGACAAATCGTCACTGCGTAATCCCCGATCCTTTCCAGGGCAACATTGACGCGGGAAGTTGAAGCCATTTCGCGTAAAGGTCCGGCACCCGGCAGGTGACGGGCAATGAAGGTATGACACAGACGGTCACACAAGCGTGTTTCCCGGTTGATCGGATGATCATCCAGGATCGTTTTATAGGCCAACTCACTGTCCCTTAAAATCAATACCTTCTTGGCATTGTGCAAGGCGGCTTCGACATCTTCACCAATCTTCCAGACCTTGTCCCTTATGATCTTCAGATCAGCTTCCATACGCTCTTCAAAATGACTCATATCAACTTCCTGCTAAACTTGTGACAGACCATAGTCTACCAATAATGATTGCCGCCTGGTTGTTGGTAAACACACCAGGCTGCAATAATCCGAATTTACTCTAAAGTCAATCAACCACAATTTACATCTGTGGCTGGTGCGTATCCTTTCTCAAGAATAATGCACTGACCGGTTTCGCTCTTGATCCAGTTCAGATACTGACCCACATAACCGGTGGGTTCACCATTGGTGTACATGAATAAGGGTCGTGCAATCGGGTAGCTGCGATCACTGGCAGTGGCAACTGAAGGATCGGTGCATGGTCCACCTGTCTGCTGTGATATACAGGCCAACTTGAGGTGATCCGTGGCATAGGCAAGCCCGCTGTATCCGATCGCACAAGGCGTGTTTTCAACCAGATCGACAACGTCCTTGGAACCATGCATGTCCCGTGTACCGAGGCGGAAGTCTCCTTTGCCGAGGATTGTCCCACGGAAATAAGCATAGGTGCCCGAATTATTCTGACGACTGACAACCACCATGGTCTGGTCTTTACAGCCGGGAACCTCTACACCCAGATCGGTCCACTTGGTGTAACCGCCACCATCACCATAAATCTCGGCAAGCTGTTCAATACTGATAGATGTCAATGGGTTATCCGCATGCAAATACACGGCCAATGCGTCATAGCCGACGATATGCTGGATGGGATCATGACCACCATCTTTGGCCAGCTTGATCTCCTTGTCTTTCATCGCACGACTCGCGTTAGCGATGTCCACGGTGCCATTAATCAGTGCTGCAATACCCGTTCCGGAACCACCACCACTCACGGCAACGACTGTAGCCGGATCGACCTTTTGGTAGGCTTCGGCCCAGGCCTGGGCAACGTTAACCAGGGTATCCGAACCCTTGTTTTGAATAACCTGGCGATCCTGCCCCCCACCGCAGGCGGCGAGTAAAGCAGACATGATGATGACAAAGGCAGCCGACACGGCATTGTGCTTGAACATTAGGAATCTCCAGTTGATTATATAAACCAATAAAATGCTACCGGTAAAATATGACACTAATGTGACATTTTAAAGAATGCCACAGACTGACACTACAGTTCATGACCGAGATCATTTACCACGTGAGATATTGTTACCGTGATGTACCCTCAGACTAGTGCAGTGTAAACCCTAAAACGTCGGATCAGCGAACTCACAAGCTGTTAGCTGCAAGGCAGCGGTTCGAAGAAATAGTGGTTCTATATCGAGAAACGTTAACGCAGCAGATGACAGCTTGTGAGCTCGCCCTGCGGGTGGTCATCAGAATGTCCATCACGGCGTTACACTCGCTTGACGTAGAACCACTATGCCGGCGCGAGCATGCCTTGTGCTGAACATTCTGGTGACCACTGATCCGACGTTTTAGGGTTTACACTGCACTGGAAGTATCAGATAGTTATTTGACTTATATTCTATGTT
>CBDTVF010000255.1:0-5022 GCA_965363775.1 uncultured Gammaproteobacteria bacterium | reverse complement strand
CGTAAGGCGCTAATGAAGGAAACCCTACTGGGCCTCATAAACGGTGCAGTGGTTGGCGTGGTGGCGGCTATCGCCATGGTGGCTTATGCAATTTATTCCGGCGCTGATCAGCCTGTCATGCTGGGTCTGGTCGTATTTCTCGCCATGACCGGTGCCTGCTTGGCCAGCGGCATGACAGGCGTATTGGTGCCTTTGACCCTGCAACGGCTTGGTGCCGACCCCGCGACCGCGTCCAGCATTTTTCTGACAACGGCTACCGATGTCGTGAGTATGGGACTATTCCTTTGGCTCGCGAACATACTGGTGCTGTAGGGTGGTGTTTTTTTAAAGGCCAGGTGCCAAGTAGGCACCGATGCCTTTGACCTGGGTGAACCTGATGCAGGATAGCTTGCAGGATTCGCATATTAAATGTGTAAGCAGTGTAAGAGTGCTTTCGTCCATTTTGGTCGTAGCTGTTCTAACTCATGACTTCTTTGCGGCTATTGGGCTCACCGTGATGCTGTTGGTACATTGCACGGTAAACATCAATCTGATCGTTTAATGCATGGTCGATGGCGCTACTAAGGGCATCAGCCGCTTCCAGTCTGGACATATAAACATAATCAGCGCCCGCCTGGTAAATGTTGTCAACCTCGTGGAGGTTGATCGCGTTGGCTATGATGATGGCAGATGGAGCAATTTCACGAACCAGTCTCACCAATGAGCGGTTATTGATACCGCGTAGCACATCATCTGGAATGGTGCATACGATGACCTGTGAATTTGACAAGCCGAGTTGGAGCAATGTATCAGCGTTAGAGAGATCACCGTACTTGACAGATACACCTGTTGAGGCAATTTTTTTGTGCAGGGCGACATTGAAGTCGACGACAAGCGTTTGTTTGACGAGTTCTGGATCGTCCTCTGCCAGATTGTGCAACAACGATGAAGCATCTCTAAAGAATCCCAAAAGGGCGAGTTTGTACTGTATTCCGCTGCGGGACTTCAAGTCCGGAGGGGCTTTAAACCCCAGCCTTTCCAGTACAGGGCGAATCCAACCGTGGATGTCATAGGCCTTGTCGTACAACAATGGTGTTGTTAATGCAGTGATGACAAATGCAAAAATTACAGCACTCGACAGCGCAGGGCTCATATGCCCGAACCTGACCCCCAAAAATGCAATGACCAAGCCGAATTCGGAAATTTGGGCCAGGCGAATAGACGAGACCTGGGCGTTTCTCTGGTCAACACTGGAAAAGTAAAACAAAGGAAAAAACACAAACTGCCGGGCCAGGATCGCCACCGCAGCAATCGATATAGAAAGAATGATGACATCAATGCTCTCCGGGGCAGGTATGCTGATGCCCAGCGCGACGAAGAACAGGGTGATGAAAAAATCCTTGACCGTACTGACCTTGGTGATGATTTCTGTGCTGTAGGGCAGGTTGGCAATAACGGCCCCGGCAATCAGTGCGCCCATGCCGGAACTGACCTCTAAATGCAGGTTTATTGCAAACAGTCTCTCAGTAAAGGTATCGAGGTTAATACCAACAAAGACTACCAAAAAGCACCATGCCAAAGCTCCCGTCAGCGTTAACTCTGGGGTCTTTGCGATCCAGCCGAAAGCTCGTTCCACAAGGGTTTTTGAAGCAATTGCAGCAAAAAGACCCAGGATTGCGATACCGAGAAACGACATCATTATGGGTCCTATTTCCGGGTTCTCAATATTGGGTTGGATCAGGATGGCAATGATGACCCAGAGGTCCTGAAATATCAGTATGCCAAGCGCCAGGCGCCCGGGTTCGGTATCCAGTTCAAAGTGTTCCTGGAACAACTTCACCACCAGCAAAGTCGATGAACCTGCGATAATGACACCAATGTATACGGCGGCATATTCACTGTCGGCCAAAAGCGACCCGCCGATGCCAAGCCAGATCATCAGTTTGACCGCACCGACGCCAAAAAGGATGGTCAGCGGATACTGCAGTAAGCCGGAAATGATCAGGGATTTGCCGCTGTGCATAATTTTCTTGAAATCAATTTCAAGACCGATCAGGAACAGTAACAGGATAAAACCCAGTTGAGCGATCGTGTCGATATTGACCGGATCGGTAACCTGCTTCAAACCGATGGGACCAATTACGATTCCGGCTACGAGGAACGCAGCAATACTGGGAATCTTGAGTTTGGTGAAAATAACTGCGAGCACACCAGCAGTCAACAGGCTGATGCCAATGTCATGTACCAGGGAAGGCATTTCTCCGCCTACTGCAAATGCACTCGGTGTGTAAAGCAAAAGTGCCGAGATTAAATAGATCATCAAGAGTGTTAATTTCCTTTTAACAGTCGTAAGTGTGTTTATTCGCACCTTTTATAATATTGGTATGGCTTGAAAATGTAAAAACCTATAGCACATTATTAAAAAATAGCGATTCTATCATTTCAAGCAACTTCTGGTTTCAATTCTTTTGAACCATGTGTGCTTCGGGTAGAAGGGTAACTCATAGGCAACCGAGCTTGAAACTACATTATTGTAACCCCTATTTATATTAGAAATACCTAATGTATGCTTCTGAATGTTGTCAGAATAATCAAATAAAATGGCAGAGTAGCCCTCCTTCAAATCTAAAGATTTCAAAGCCGATGTTTCTATGCGCGAAGTCGTACTCTGTATGTGCGAAAACAAACTCGTCATCTTCAAATGACCGCACGATGTTCACATGGGGCGAAGTCTTGGAGAGTCGCTTAAAAAGCACGGCGAGTCCTTCGCCCCCCCCCTCGTGCGTCTGAGGGTCATGATTCATTGCGCCAACTTTTTGAATTTGGTTTGTTCTGTAATACCATCAAGTACTTCAATATTGATTCCGTCCGAAAGACCTGTTTGTATTTCCCTTTTCTCGAACTCCTGGGGGCCTGTTTCGACTTCGACATAGGTTTTACCATCTTCGGTGATGAGGTTACCTTCGTTAATGGCAAGCACCTGTTCGCGCCGGTCCAGTACGATATCCGCATTGACACTGTAACCTGCACGTAGGAACAGGTCATCCTGAACAGCAATGGCTGCCTTGATTTCAAACTTGATGGTGCCCTGATCATCCATGCCTTTCGGTGATACGTATTCAAGGTTTGCATCAAATGTTTGCCCGGAAATTGCGCCGACATTCAGTATTAACTCCATTCTGGTAGTACAACGGCAAGGAAACGTTCTCGAGTGTGTTCTTGAAAGGCAGCAAATTAAATGACTTTAACGCAGGAACTGTTGGATGGACCGACTGGAATATCCTGTTGGATGAAACCGGTGGCCCGAATCACGCAGGCAACTTCTGTTTTGCACCGATACACGCAGATACACACACCGGTGAGCTGATTTACACACCGACTTATTACTATATCGGGCACTTTTCCAAATTCGTCCGGCCCGGTGCACGGCATGTAAGCACGACCAGTAGCCACAGTGACCTGCTGGCGACTTCATTCATCAACGACAACGATAGCATCGCCACCATCGTGATGAATCAAAGTGATAAGAACATTAAGTACAATTTTATGGTCGGTTCAGCTGCAGTGAAATTGATCATTCCCGCACACTCAATGCAAACGCTGGTGTACTAACCTTACATTTTTGATGTCATGATTGGCACCGAAACAAAAGAGTTTCTCTGGAAATAACTTCAGATCCTGGAAATCATCATGAAAAAATCAATTAAATTCACCCTCAACGACAAACCGGTAAAGCTGGAAATCGAGCCTGACCGGTCGTTGCTCTGGGTCTTGCGTGGAGATCTGAACCTGACCGGAACCAAGTATGGATGCGGTGAGGGTGTTTGTGGTGCCTGTACCGTGCTGGTCGATGGTGCTGCAGAGCGGGCCTGCATAATGGAAATCAGTGATGTCGCGAATAAAAAGCTGACCACTATCGAGGGTCTGGCAACAGGTGACAAGTTACACCCGGTTCAGCAGGCATTCGTTGACAATGATGCCCTGCAATGTGGCTACTGCACACCCGGTATGATCCTGACAGCCGTCAGTTTACTGGCCGATGATCCGGCAGCAAGTAAAGAGGATATTGTCGCGGGGCTTGATGAAAATCTGTGCCGTTGTGGTGCCCACAAACGCATCCTGGAGGCGGTGCATTCCGTCGCCAGGAAAGAACAGGATTAATCGGACATGACCATGAATAAAGATGATCAGGTAAAAGAGATGATGACTGCCGATGACAAATCACAGACCTTTAGTCGTCGTGGATTCCTGAAAAGTGTTGGCGGAGGTGTGGTGGTCCTTTTCACGACCGCACCGCGTTTTTCCGAGGCAGATGCACTGGTTACACTGGGTGCCCCACCGGCATTCAATGCCTATTTACGTATTGGTGAGGATGGGCGGGTAACCTGCTTTACCGGCAAGATAGAGATGGGGCAGGGCATCGTCACATCACTGCCACAAATGCTGGCCGATGAGCTCGATGTCAAAGTCGGCATGATCGATATGGTGATGGGTGACACAGACCGCTGTCCTTTCGATCGGGGTACCTGGGGCTCTCTGACAACACGTGTTTTCGGCCCTGAGTTGCGAGCCGCCGGGGCACAGGCCCGTCGGGTGTTGCTCCAACTCGCGCACGAACAACTGGACTTACCACTCGATCAACTGGAAGCCAGAGATGGTGTGGTGTACGACCGAGCCGATGAAACCCATAATGTTTCCTATGCGGCATTGACGAAAGGTCAGGCAATACTGCGCAAATTGCGGCCGGCCGCTCCGGTCAAAACAGCTTCAGACTACAAGGTCATGGGAACTGCTCTCACCCGCCGCGACGCCCATGAGAAAGTGACGGGTAAAGCCCAATATACGGCTGATATTCGTCTTCCGGGTATGCTTTTCGCACGTATCCTGCGTCCACCGGCGCATGGTGCGGAGCTACAACAGCTCGATTCATCGGCGGCCGAGGCCATCGAAGGTGTGCGTCTGGTACGTGATGACGACCTGGTGGCGGTCTTGCACGAAAAACGCGACGTGGCCGATCGGGCGCTTGATCTTCTCAAGCCCACG
>CBDTVF010000254.1:0-5051 GCA_965363775.1 uncultured Gammaproteobacteria bacterium | reverse complement strand
AGCAACTGATACCCGGCTTAATCACGGCATTTGATGAATCTGGCGAGGCTTTTGCGGAGTTGGCGCCTGCCATAGACGTGCTTCGGGATTGGGGCTTTAAGGTATCGTCGGACTCGGTTGCGATGTCGCTCGCACATTTCTATGTAACACGATATCGCGCAGAAGGTGCCAACCCGCTGGATTTAACAGGCATGCACCAGATCAACTATTTTGGCACGGACTCTCCACATGATGAACGTCTGCAAATATTTGCAGCAACGGTTGCAGGTCTGACGGCAGATTTTGGCCAGTGGGATACACCCTGGGGCGAGATCAACCGCTTTCAGCGTCTGACCGGAGATATTGAACACCCCTTCAACGACGATGCACCCAGCCTGCCCATTGCAATGGCATCAGGCCGGTGGGGCGCGCTGGCTTCATTCGGTGCCCGCTCTTATCCTGGAACAAAACGTATTTACGGCAGTTCAGGCAATAGTTTTGTCGCGGTGGTCGAGTTTGGTGACAAGGTGAAAGCCAAGAGCCTGCTGGCCGGTGGTCAGAGTGGCGACCCCGCGTCACCGCATTTCGATGACCAGGCTCAGATTTACGCAGACGGCGTGTTCAAGGACGTTGCTTACTACGAAGAGGACGTTAAAGGACGCGCCAAAAAAACTTATCACCCGGGAGAGCTTTAAACGCTACGGGTCGCTACTGCCGGCGGCACGGATGCTGCACGGCGCGCGGGTTCAAGTACGGCCAGTGAAGACAAAACCCAGAGGATAACGATCCCCACCGGCAGATAGCGCCAATCCAGCCGCTGTAATTCAAAGGAAACCTCAAGCCAGTAGGCAACCACCACGGTAAGAATGACGCCAAATACCGCTCCCACAGTCGTAATTATCCAGTTTTCGAGCATGAACTGGCGAATGATATCGATACGCCTGGCCCCAAGCGCACGGCGAGTGCCAATCTGCTTGGTACGTTGGGAGACATGGAAAGATGTCAGCCCTACAATCACCAGGGTGGTCAAACCGATCAGCAGGGAAATGACGATGGATAGAATAATGGCCATACCCCGATCAGACCGATAGGACCGGGCGGCCATTTCTTCAAGCGATCGTACACTTTTTACGACGCGGCTCCGATTGGATTCACCCAGAGTCTTCTCAATAAGCGGAATCATTTCATCGCGCATGCCGGGTTCGACCCGGATGATGTACAGGTTGGTTGAATAGGCCGGCTTGCCGGGCTGTATGACCGAGTTTTCAAGCTTGTCCCAGCCTACCCAGGAGCCATGCATTTGACCGATGATGCCGACAATAGTGGAGGGTTCCATGCTGCCCCAGTAAACCGTCTTGCCGAGCGCATCTTCTTCGCCGAACAGGTCGTCTGCGAGTGCCTGTGTGACAAGTATTGAAGGCGGCGCTTGCGGGTCTGAATCCGGCAAAATGTAATTCACTTCTTCAGGCAAAAAATTTCGGCCGCGGGATAATTTGACCCCCAGTGAATCCAGCCCTTCTTCGCTCCAGCGATATCGCGCCGTGGAGATGCCCTCAATGGTTTCATCGGCCACAGTACGCAACCCGGTTCCCGAACCCGATCCACTCAACGGCACCTGGTTGGTATCACTGGCTGCCACCACACCCGGTATCGATTTGATCAGGTTTATATCGTTGGTGATGCTGTCCACAACGTCAAAGTTCTCACCGAAACCACGCACCCTGGCAACGATGACGTTTTCAACATCGATGCCGGTTGCACGGTTTATTTTTTCCACCCGCAAGACAATGATATACAGCGAGTTGATGACAATCGCGAGCGTCACGGCAATCTGTAAAGCCACGAGTATCGCGCCGGTCTTGTTGCGCATCATTGATGACACCATTGGTCCAAGATCCATAGATTTTCCTTATTGTGTTTTCAGCTGAGTCGCTGGTGGTATCTTGCAGACACGCCAGGCGGGATACAGACCTGCGATCAAGCTGCTGACAACCGCGATTGCAATCGCCGTGAACACCATGAACCAATCCATTTGCACCAGGCCACCCGGTGAGTCATACAGATACTCAATACCCTGCAGACCCAGTGCGACCAGCAATAGACCGATCAGACCGCCTGAAAGGCCTATCAGGCCTACTTCGACAATCTGCTGCTTGAAAATCGTTCTGCGGCTTGCGCCCAGCGCTCGGCGTAAGCTGGTCTCGGCTGTTTTACCCACGAACTTCGTCAGCGTGAGCGCTACCGTACTCAGCAGGCAGACCAGCAAAAACAGGAAAGACAAACCCACCAAAACCTTGGAATCGTTGGCCACGGCATCGTGGTACTCCATCCATTCTTCAACATTGTAGATGTTGTTATTAAGTGGTCGCTCAAAGCGGCCGAGTCTCTTTTGTTCATTTACATAGGCGTCAAGGTGGGCAACATACTCATCACGAGCACGCGAACTATCGAGCTCAACAAAATACTGTACCCAGCAGGCTTCGGAATTCAGCCATTGCTCGAACGAAGTGATCTCCTCCGACTTCCAACCCCAGTCACTGCCGGCAGATTGTAGTTCAAGCACACGTGTCAGTTGATATGGGATGAACATCTCGTTGATTTCCTGAAACGCACCATTGATTGGATCATAAAACCGTGGCGTGGGCTCCCAGTTATCCATAACACCGACCACCTGGAATCGTGTGCTCTGCATGGTCAGCCATTTTCCAACACTGTTTTCGCCACCAAATAGACGCTCATTGAGTTGCCTGGTTAACACGACTACAGGTTCAGCCGCCTTATCAGCTGACTTGTCCCAGCCACCCCCATAGATAAAAGGTACATTGAACATTGCAAAAAAATCACCGGATGTAACACGCGCACCCGCCTCGAATGGTAGATCGTCGGCGTTGACCGGTTCAATGATCAGGCTGGATTCAAACATCGCGGTCTGGCGTTTGCCCCCGGCCAACGCAATCAACCGTTCAGCATCATGAAAGGTCATCTGGTGTGGTGCCCGTTCCGGCTCATCCTCACTAAATGGACGTAAGGGATTCCAGCTATCCATGGTGACGGCGAACAAAACATCACTTTTTTCCGGTATCGGGTTGCTGCTCATCATGTAGTGCACGGTCAGCGTAGTCATACAGATACCAATACCAACAGCGATTGCCGCGACCATCAAGGCCGTCATAATGGGATTACGTCGCATGCTTTTGAGGGCGAGTTTTATATTGTATTTAAACATTTGAATAAGCCGTTTCAGGCCTGGGCCAACAACGGTTGGGAGTGATCAAGCCTGACTGGCTGAAGAATCTCCTCCTGTGCACCCGGGAATTCTTCCGCCAGCACACATCCATCAACCAACTGGATAATTCTCTCGGCACGGTTGGCCAGTTCCGGGTCGTGGGTCACCATCACAATGGTGGTGCCGCCAGCGTGAACTTCTTCGAGTAACTCCATTACCTGGTGAGCCATGACTGTATCCAGGTTTCCAGTTGGCTCATCCGCCAGTAAAAACCTGGGTTGACCTGCGATGGCCCTTGCAATAGCGACACGCTGCTGTTGGCCACCCGACAACTGCGCCGGGATATGCTTCATTCGCGATGCCAGGCCAACGGTTTCAAGTGCATGTTCGATGCGTTGTTTACGCTCGGCTTTGGGCAGCCTTCGATAACGCAGCGGCACATCGACATTTTCAAACAGGTTAAGGTCAGGGATCAGGTTGAAACTCTGGAATATGAATCCGATTTTCTGATTGCGATACATCGATCTTTCGTCATCGCTCAGGCCACTAACATCTTCTCCATCCAGCATGTAACAACCACGATCAAAGGACTCAAGCAGACCCGCGATGTTGAGAAACGTCGTTTTGCCGGAACCCGACGACCCGGTCACGGCGACAAACTCTCCGCCTTTCACGGATACGGTCAGTTCACGCAATGCGTGTGTTTCGACCAGTTCTGTACGGTAGATCTTCTGTATATGTGTCATCTGCAGCATGCTTTTCCCCGTCATAAGAAATATTTTCTGTTCTTACTTGGATGTCGTGAGCGGCATAAAGGTTACTAACATGGACAAATTCAACTTCTGGTGATGTGGATGCCCAGGCTATGTGAACCAAGTTTTTGCGAACCCGGACTTTGCGATTCTGCTACTCTTAATGTGCAACAACAACGAGAAGACCATCATCATGCAAAATGACGTCAAAACACCCGTACATCTCTGGATCGTCGCCATCGTCTCCTTACTGTGGAACGCCATGGGCGCATTTGATTACCTCGCAACCAAATTGAGGATCGAGTTCTACATTGCCCAGTTCACACCGGAACAGCTCGACTACTTCTATGCATTTCCGGCATGGATGGTAGTCGCATGGGCCATCGGCGTTTGGGGTTCCTTCTTTGGTTCCGTGGCATTGCTGCTACGCAAGTCATGGGCCATATGGCTTTTTGGGGCCTCCATCGCGGGCCTGGCCGTCAGCACGGTCTACAACTTCATATTCATGGATGGTGCTGAGGTGATGGGCAGCGGCGCTGTAATCTTCACGGCCGTGATCTGGGTTATCGCACTGCTATTGTTTTTCTATGCGCGAGCAATGGACAAGCGAGGCGTATTAAACTAAGGGGGTCAACAGATGGCAATAGCAGGGAGCTGATTGCTGGTTATCGCTAACGCACCATATGAGCTACTGCCTTATTCTGTTGGTAATTGCTCACTTACCCAGCGACTGACTTCGTCCTTGAGCACATCAAGTGGCACCGAACCCAGCGCCAGGATGAAATCATGAAAATCGCGTAAGTCAAAATTCACCCCCAGGCGATTTTCAGCTTCATGACGCAATTGCCAGATCGTGTATTCACCCAACTTATAGCTCAGCGCCTGTGCCGGCCAGGAAATATAACGATCTATTTCAGTGCTTATCTCGTGAATCGACAGGGCGGTATTGTCAGCAAGATAGTCCTGCGCCTGTTTCCTGCTCCAGCCCTTGGTGTGAATACCGGTATCAATGACCAAACGGCAAGCCCGCCACATCTCGTAGGTCAGGCGGCCGAAATCCTGGTAGGGGGTTTCATAAATATCCATTTCTATAC
>CBDTVF010000253.1:0-5086 GCA_965363775.1 uncultured Gammaproteobacteria bacterium | reverse complement strand
AGGCTACGTGTTCTACCGCAGCCTTTTTGAAGACAATATCGTTAATGGCAAGCCTGCCATACTTGCCTGGGTGAGTGGTCGCTGGACTATGCAAAGACCTTTTGACTGGGCGGATCATGTTAATGACTATTGGGATGAAGCACTGAACGTCAATCACTATGACACGTTGCTTTACTCACGCATGAAAACACGCCTGCTTACGTTCTGCGACGAATACCGGTCAGCCCCGCAGTTATACCAGGTGCATGATGAAGAGACGCTACGACATCGCTATCGCAAATTGCAATTGCGGGATACATCGGAATTGCGGCTTGAAAACCTGTGTATGGAAAACGAGGACAATATTGCCGTAACGACAGGATCCTCATCGATTGGCACTAAACAATCATCGAGCCATCGTTAATTCAAACTACTGCGTTGTATAGCGTAGCGAATCACCCCGGCTTCAGACCCCGCACCGGCTCGCACGAATCCATTCTTTTCAAGCACCCGGATAGACTGTGTCAAATGTGGCAGGGTTTCTGCACAGACTTCATTAACGTTGTGGTGTGTAAAGGCCCAGCCTGTCAGTCGTTGCACAGCCTCTGATGCGTAACCCCGGCGCTGGTAACCACCTAATATCGAGTATCCGACTTCGACCGAACCTGATTCATCCGGCCAACCTTTAAATCCGCAGATTCCAACCAACTCATTCGGCACATCTTTAGTTGCCAGGTACCAAAATGACCAGCCCTGTTCAGCCGCATCACCCAATTGTGTCAGGGCAAATTGCATTGCCCTTGGTCCGTAAAGATCCGGCGGCCATGATTCAGGGGCATTCACACCGAGGGCATGTGCAAATGACTCACCGCCTTCTATATCCATTTCGATTAACTGTGTTGTTGCAGCAATCAGGTTTAGTCGTGGTGACTGTATCAACCGGAGCAGGTCAGAGTTTGAATACTCAGCCATGATAACCAGCCTCAAGCTGAATCCACGACGGTTCCAGTTCTGACAGTGTTCTTGTTGGCCACAGCTTTACAAGTGACCTCTTCAGCCGGTCCAAATTTCTCTGCCCCTGCACCGGTTTTCCAGGCGTGAAACCTGCACGGTCGAAATCAATCAAATAGACCTTTAACTCAGCATCCAACAATATGTTTCGCGCGTTCAGATCCGCGTGCCAGACACCCGCATCATGAAATTGTCGTATACACTTGCCAACACTTCTCCAGAAATTGTTATCAAGTTTTAAGATATCGTTGCTACCGGGTAGTACATCAGCCAAGGTCTGTGCGGATGGAATTCTCACTGTTAGAATCGCACCCGTTGAAATGACACCATGAAACTCACATAAAGCCGCGACTGGACGCGGTACAGGCAAACCCAGTTCAAACAAACTGGCCAGGAGATGATATTCCCTGAACGGCCTGGAACGCGAAACCGTAGTGAAGAAGTAGCTCTGCCGGCTTATTTTCGCCGCCCATCCACCACGCAGGTAGCGTCTGAGCACCACCGACCCGAAAGGCGCATTGATAAACCATGCACTGCCCCGCCCCACTGCTTCGCCCATCAGAGCCTGTTGGGATTTCCAAAAATCAACACTGAAATAATCCACTTTGGCAGAATCCATCAATTCAGCGTCATAAACAATGGCCAGTGAATTTTGCTTGTGTGTTACAGATTTCATGGGTGACTTATTCTAAAGCACAAAGCCGAACACTGTTAAAAAAGAGACAAATTGTTTCGCAAAGACCCCGCGGGCCAGGTCCACTTGTATTAAGCTGCATATTGCACAAGTATTTCGGAAAAGCTATATGAGTACCGGCGTAATATACGGATTCAATTTTTGCGAATATCTTTTTAAATTTTTGAGGGCTAGTGGGTGTCTGAATTTTCCATATGTATTTTACGACTATCAGCCATCGGCGATGTGACACATGTCTTACCCGTAATTAATGCCATACACAAGCACCTGCCACAGGCAAAAATCACCTGGATCATAGGCAAACTTGAAGCCCGCTTGCTAAATGGTTTACCAGGTGTTGAGTTCATCGTTTTCGATAAAAAGGCTGGGTTCGCTGCAATCCGGCAACTGAGGCAGCATCTGAAAGGTCGCAAATTTGACACCCTCCTGCATATGCAAGTCGCTGCCCGTGCAAATTTACTCAGCAGATTGATCAAGGCTCCGCTCAGGATCGGCTGGGATAAACCACGCTGGCGCGACCGGCACCAGTGGTTTATCAACCAATCGGTTGAAAGCGTATCGGAACAACACCAAGTGGATGGTTTCTTGGAGTATGCCCGCGCACTCGGTGTACCCACCGGACCACCGGTTTGGAATTTCCCGGATACCGAGCAGGATATGGCCTGGGCAAAACAGGTACTGGGTGATGGCCCACCGATACTGATGATAAGCCCCTGCTCTTCTCATCCTTTACGCAACTGGCAACCGGAACGCTACGCAGAAGTCGCCGATTACGCGATTTCAGAACTCAATATGCGTGTCGTGCTAACCGGTGGTCCCTCTGACCTGGAGCGAAAAACCGGTCAGGAGATTGAATCTGCCATGGTAAACAAGGTACAAAACCTGATTGGTAAAGATACGATTACCCAGTCCGTTGCATTGTTAAAGCAGGCCGCTATCGTGATTTCACCGGATTCCGGGCCAGCCCACGTTGCCTCAGCGCTTGGAATACCTGTCATCGGTCTTTACGCAGCAACACCCAGCAAACGTTCCGGGCCATACAACAGCCTTGGTCTTTGTGTTGATAAATACACCGAAGCGGCACAGAAATTCAGACATAAAAAGCCGCAGGATTTACGCTGGGGCCAGAGAATTGAATACCCTGGAGTAATGGATCTGATAGAGACCAGGGAAGTCATGGAGAAGCTAAAGGGCTTTATGTTTCTACCTGGTCTATGACCCTGCGAAGATCAACTCAGGATAGTTTATTTGTAATCCTGGTAAGACTTCTCTTCGACAATCTCTGAACCAAGGTAGACATTCAGTTCTTTCTTTGCGTCTGCGCGCAAGTCATTGGTGACATAGACACTACGAGCCAGATCGATAAATACCTGGTCAAACTCCCTGGCACGTTCTTTATCGCGGATATCGTCTTCGATTTCCCACAAATCTTCGTTGATGGACTTCAGCTTCGCATGGATACCACGCACGGTTTCATCTTCCTCAACAGACTTCTGCCAAGACGCCTGCAGCAACTCCAGTTCGCGTTTCACGTTGGCAACTTTATCCGGTTCACTGATGCGCTCGGATTTGATTTCCAGAATGGTGATTTTGTCCAGCACTTCACCCGGTGAAACGGGTACGTGAATAATATCCATAGTTATACCTTGAATAAGTTAGTTTGTCCGGGTCACTTTCGATATCCGGTCTATTCCAGTGTTTCTCAAGTTTGGGACAGCTTACGCTTTTTCCACAACGTTTTAATGACTGAAATCAAGTTATTGGTGGTCCAGTATAAAACCATGCCCGCCGGAAAAGTATAAAACAAAACCAGGAAACCCAATGACATCAACACCAGGTTTCGAGAGTGCTTGCGTCGCTGCTGTACATCCATGGCCGGGTGGTGATGCAGTTTGGAGGCGACATATGAAAAGCCGGTCATAATAAATGGCAACAGGTTCAGATATCCGCCGAAAAATGGTAGTTGGAATGGAAGCTGCAGAAAAGCATCAGGCTGCGATAAATCGGCTATCCACAGGAACGATTCGCCCGACAAATGGATATTTTCCGCCAACATATCAAAGGCGCCGATAAACACCGGTATGACAACAAAGACACCTGCCAGGCTCTTGAGACTGTATAACGGATGTACCTTTTCCTCTTTATACATCGCCAGTATTTTTTCCGACTGTTTCGCACCTTTATAATTTTTCTTGATTGAAGCCAGTGTCGGTGCCAGACGTGCATCAATCTCATGTACCTGGTCCTGTAAACGATCCGCAATTCTGTTTAACGGTCGCATCAGGATGCCAACAAGAACAGATAAAACCACTACCGCCAACCCCCAATGAGGCACCAGCAATGCGATGCTGTTAAGAAGTAAGTAGAGCGCCTGGCATATCCAGCGTAACCAGAACCAGAGACCGGAATACATCAGGTCTTCCAGTGTACCTGCAGACTTGGAAAGCGCAGATGGTTCAATAGGACCGAGGTAAAGATCCAGATCGAATCCATGATCCTGGTCCGGGCTTGTAAATTCCACACGGGCGTCTAAAACTTCTTCGCCCGCAACCGGTGTAAAAGATACTGGAGTCTTCGGCAAAGCCATGGCCGTCCAGAAACGGTTGCGAAAACCCAACCAGCCAGAACTTGTACGGGTGGCCTGCTCGGCTTCATCCAGGCCAATGGTTTCGACCGAAGAGTCGTCAAAAATGAGATACCGGGATTGTTCCAGCAGGTAACCGAAACCACTGGATGGTGCCGGCCTGAAGTCCACACCACTCATCAGGGCTGCAGATTCTGCCCCGGAAGCTGAAACAGAAATCATCCAGCCTTGATCCGGAATCTGCCAATGACGTTTTCTGTGGCCAGACCGGTCAGTGAATGTAAGAACCGTGGTCTTATCCTTGTGCTCTCGCGCCAGTTGAAACCCGCCGGAGTCATCTTTTCCGAATATCAACATGCCCTGCTCTGAAGACAGTAACCGCGTTTTTGCCCTGTCCGCAGAGCAAGTTGGGAAACAGGACTCTACACGCAGCAAATCCCCCTGATCACTGAATTTCAGCCTCAGTGATTCGGTATCGACAGCAAGCTCGGCGACGGCAGAAACCGAGTGCACCAGGCCTGCAAGCAGCAGCCAGATTAGTAGTTTCCTGCTCATTGCTTATAAAACCGGGTGTTTTCGTGCATCACTGCTTCCAGAACATCGCCATTGAACTGCGGGCTATCCAGTAGGGAATAGTTCCAGTCGCGCACCTCAAACGTACCATTTGGAAAGGTCACCGTAATCTGTTCGGGTTCCAATACCGCATAATTGTAATAACTGCCCGCGACCAGCCACTCCCATTGCGGACCATCATACAGGTCCTGCCCCATTGAATAATCGGAATACGCGTTGCTACAGCCCAATAGACGTCGCATTAA
>CBDTVF010000252.1:0-5111 GCA_965363775.1 uncultured Gammaproteobacteria bacterium | reverse complement strand
TATGTGGCGTCTGTCATGCAACCGGGGTTGCCGGTGCCCCGAAACCGGGTTCACCCGAAATGGCCCTGCGTGCCGAAAAAGGTCAGGATGCGCTGCTACAAACCGCGCTGAATGGACTAAACGCCATGCCGGCACGCGGCGGACGTGCTGATCTTACGGATGAGCAAGTCCAGGTTGTTATTGAATTCATGCTCAAATAAGGCTGTTATGCATAACCCAGAATTCAGAACGCCGCTTTACGCGGCGTTTTTTTGTGCCCTCTTTCTGATCAGCTGCGCATCAAATACACCAAACCTGGAACCATCCCTCACACAGTGTCCAAGCCGGACACTGCCATTAACGGAAGTCAAACTCCCTCTCAATGCATCAGAACGTGAATCGCTGGAAGGTTTGTGTATCCGCATAAAAGGGCCGCTGGTGGTCACAGATGTCTACCAGTTTAGCCAGGGAAATTTCACACTGAGCGGAAACGGTCTCCAGTACATACCAACGGAAGTGATGATGCCGGGCCCGGATATTGCCAGCCTGCAAGAATCGAACAGGGCATTTGCCCTACCCGTTTTCATGCCCGAAAGCATTGCTGATCTCAAACTGTTGGTCAACGGTAGTCCTGTTGATCAGGTAACGGGAGTAGTGGTTCATGGCGGTCGGGACATTCGCGTGTCGCTAACGTCCATTTCAACCAATCCAATCGCATCATTTACACCCCCCCGCGCAGTGACCGAAGACTCTTTACGTATTGTGGGCATGAATCTGCATAATTATTTCAATGGTGACGGCAGAGGTTTTGGCTTTCCAACTCCTAGAGGCGCTGAAACCCTTGCAGATTTTCTGCATCAGCGTGAACGTATCGGTGCCGCCATCCAGGTTTTGAATCCACATGTGATTGCCGTTATGGAACTTGAAAATGACGGATTCGATGCCGATAGTGCTACCCAGGACTTCATTCAGCTGGCGAATAATGACACTGATAGTCATTGGGCGGCGACGCGACCTGCTGGTGACAACACCGGAACCGACCAGATTACCGTCGGCATGTTTTACCGAAGCGACCGACTCGCGGCCATTGGCCCTGCGCAAACCCTGACCGGACCTGAATTCGAACGTAGCCGCCAGCCACAGGCACAGCTATTTCAACAACTTCCGGATGGTGGAAAAATCCTGATCGTTATCAATCACCTTAAATCCAAGGGCTCATGTCCGGATTCCGGTGAAAACGCTGATCAAAAAGATGGTCAGGGTTGCTGGAATCCCATGCGAAAAGCATCGGCAGAAAAAATGACGGCCTGGGCTAAGGACCTTGCCACATCCAGCGGAACCGACAACATCCTGATCCTTGGTGATATGAACGCCTATCGGAATGAAGGCCCTATTGAAGCCATACGAAAAGCCGGGTTCACAGAGTTGGTTGAAGAGAAGCCACGGAAACAACAGCCCGGCAACGAAAAACAGGAACGTCACCACAGTTTTGTTTATCACGGTCAGCGCGGCACACTGGATTACGCATTTTCTTCCCCAAACCTGCTTGGCAAAGTGCAGCAGGCCTTCATCTGGAACGTCAACTCGAATCTTCCGGCTAATATGGAAGAAGAACTACCGGAACGCTGGTTGAGGTTCTCAGATCATGATCCGGTCGTGGTAGACCTAAGCTTACGCCAGTCAAAAACCTCAGATTGAATCTGCGGAAAAAACTCACGGAAAGCCAGTTTGAATTCCGGTGCCAGTTCAGGCCATATTTCAGATGCACGGTGTAGGGGATTAGGACGTGTCAAACGGGTACCGATACCGGCCAGGGCAAACAGGATGACATCTTCCTCGCGATAAGAGGTAAACAAACCATGCCGATCCGCATAACGCATAAAAGCATGTAGTTTTTCGGGTACAAGTTCTGCGTTGTCACGTAATAAATCCCGTGTTTCAAGATCAAACTTTTCCAGACTTCCCGGCATATAACGCCACCAATTAATCGCGAGTTCATGATCAAATGCAAGGTCGATAATAATGCCGGAATAACGCCGGAATTCGCGCGGGAAGCGGGTGCGTAATTTTTTAAACACTGGTGACCGGTCAGTACACTTGTCAATATACCGATGTAAAACAATACCTTGCCTTACCGGTTCGGGAAAATCTCGCAATGCACGCCTGCCCCGGACAAAATCACCAAACAGGCCACCCAGCATCAAACCGTCGTCACCACTGGCTAAACATAAGTGCGCTAAAAAATTCATCCGCGCAGCCTACCATAGAGTAGAACCTCAGACTGCGGTATGATGCACATCTGCCTACTGATGATGAAACAGACCATGGTGGAGTTTCAAGACAGCAAACAAATTGACAAATTTCCAGACTCGCGGCAGGAGTTCTTTCTTCGTGGCCCTGCCGGCAGACTGGAATGCGTTGCTGATGTGCCTGATCCTGCAGAAGAACGTTCTGCAACATTCGTAGTTTGTCACCCGCACCCACAGCATGGCGGCACCATGCATAATAAGGTCGTTACCATCATGGAGCGATCCATGCGGGAACTCGGCATGCGCACCATACGCTTCAATTTCCGTGGTGCAGGTGAAAGTGAAGGCGAGCACGATGAGGGTTATGGTGAAACCGATGACCTGTTCGCCGTTACCGAATGGGTACGCAACACCCGGCCGAACGATGAACTCTGGCTGGGCGGTTTTTCCTTCGGCACGTATATTTCGGTCCGTGCGGCGCAGAACCTGAAACTGGGTCAACTGATCACCATTGCTCCACCGGTCGACCGCTTTGAGTTCTCTCAACTACAACGCCCCGATTGTCCGTGGCTGGTCATCCAGGGTGACGAGGATGAAATTGTCGCTTTGGAGGATGTAGTGTGTTGGATAGAGGACATCGAACCAAAGCCCGATTTCCTGGTGATGGAACAGGCCGATCACTTCTTCCATAGACGCTTGATGGATTTGCGTGGTTTGCTGAAAAATGGTGTACGCCCGAACCTTCCTGAAAAAATTTCTGATTAGTGTTTCAGGCCGCCTGACACTTGCACCGCAGACCACTCGCCATCTATGAATCTCTAATCACCAATGGTGGTTACAAATCTGACCCGGCTCAAGCCAGAGCCATTGAGGAACTGGACCGTATCTGGGTAGAGTTGACGGCTCACCCGGTTTCCGGATGGTGGGCCAAAGTGCGTGGTAAGCAACGCCAACCGGTTGAAGGCCTGTACATGTGGGGCGGCGTCGGACGTGGAAAAACCTGGCTGATGGATATGTTTTTCGAGAGTCTGCCGGGGAAGGACAAGCTGCGAATTCATTTTCACCGATTTATGGCGCGTATACATACAGCCCTGAAAGCAAAACAATCAACCCGCGACCCCTTACCGGAAATCGCCCACGAATGGGCGTTGCAGTATCGTGTGCTGTGTTTTGATGAGTTTTTTGTTTCCGATATCGCCGATGCCATGTTGCTCGGTGGTCTGTTCCAGGCGCTTTTTGCGGAAGGCGTCACACTCGTTGCCACCTCAAACGTGGCACCGGACAATCTTTACCGGGACGGCTTGCAACGGGCTAAATTCTTACCCGCAATTGAGTCACTAAAAGAGCATTGCCTGAGCTTACATGTCGATGGCGAACGGGATTTCCGTTTGCGTCTGTTACAGCGTTCGGAAATCTTCCTTCAGCCTTTGGATAACCATGCTGAAACCAGCCTCGGCAAGGCTTTTGAAAGTATGTCAGGCGGTTGCTTACTGGACACCCATCTTGAGATCAACGGCCGCAGCCTGCACGCCAGACAAAGGGGTGATGGAATCATATGGTTCAGTTTCGGGGCACTCTGTGATTTGCCGACCAGCACCGCCGATTACATTGAAATAGCACGCGCCTTCAATACGGTGTTGCTCTCAGACGTACCCTTGATGGATGAGGGCAATGCCGATGCAACGCGTCGTTTTATCAATCTTATTGACGAGTTCTACGACCGCAATGTCAAAATGCTGATCTCAGCGGATGGATCCATCGATAATCTCTATTGCGGTAACCGCCTGGCATTTGAATTTCAGCGCACGGCCAGCCGCCTGACCGAAATGCAGAGCAACGACTACCTGGCAAAACCGCATTTGCCATGATTATTCAGACTTAAGCCTGCTGACAACCTGTTCGGCAATAGCCAGGTTCGCGGTGAGACCCGGACTCTCAATGCCGAACAACTGAACCAGGCCGGTCACTCCATGACTCTCAGGACCGGCAATCACAAAATCCACTGCGGGCTCCCCTGGGCCGGGAATTCTTGGCCGGATGCCAACATAGCCTGGCTGCAAACGATTTGTCTCCAGGCCTGGAAAATACTTGCGAACACTGCTTTCAAAATGTTGTCGTCGGCTCTCTTGCAAATCAAACGTGTAATCGAGTTTTTCACGCCAATCGATATCTGGCCCGAATTTCAATTGTCCGCCAAGATCAAGCGTGGCGTGAATACCCAGGCTGCTGGACCCGGCAACAGGGTAGACCAGGTGTTTGAAAGGAGACTTGCCGGAATAGCTGAAATAGTGCCCCGCCAGGAATTGGGTTTTCACTGGATGATCCGTTTCGGATGCTCTCGCCAACGCCACCGCCCCGTGACCAGCCGAATTGATCAGGAAACGTGATTGGAGTCTCAGAGGTGTCCCGTCAACTTCAACCTCAATTTCAAACCCTTCCGGCACCTGCCTGAAACGTGACACCGGACTCCTCACTACCAGTGTGCCGTCAGCATTTTCAAAATCGCCAAGCAAGCTGAGCATTAACGCATGGGAGTCCACGATTCCGGTTGATGGCGACCATAGCGCTGCAAGAGCCCGAACTTCGGGCTCCATATGATTGAGTTCGGATTGCGACAATAGCTCAAGATCATTGATGCCATTTACCTGACCCTGGGCTTGATAAGCCTGAAGTACTTCAATCTGCCGGCTATCAGTAGCAACAATTAACTTGCCAAGGCGCTGATGGTCAATGCCACGTTGCTGACAATATGCATAGAGCAGTTCCTTACCACGCACGCAGGTGCTTGCCTTCAGGCTATCGGTCGGATAATAGATCCCCGCGTGAATTACCTCGGAATTTCGACTTGATGTCTGCGTGCCAAATGCACTCTCTGCTTCAAGA
>CBDTVF010000251.1:0-5123 GCA_965363775.1 uncultured Gammaproteobacteria bacterium | reverse complement strand
ATCAGGCGCGGAGACAGGATAGCTCCACCCGCACGAACGGCGATCAATAGTGCGATTGCGTCGGTTTTTGTCGCGCTTGAGGGTGCGCAGTTGGCCGAACTAGCCGCTCCCCTCATTCGGGCTGAAAAAATATGGGTTCTCTCCGGAGAGACATCAAAAGCCGGTGCCCATGCATTTCATAGTGGCCTTTCCATGGTCCGTCCGGGTGTGCGCTCACTGGAAGAACACTCGTTTGGTACGGATCTGAGTGACGCGGGACCAGCTGATGCGGCCGTAGTCTTTGACTTTTTCCGTTATCGTCGGCAGGTAAGCAATGCAGCAAGTGTATTTGCAGATGCCGGGGTGACAATCGTGGCCGTTACTGACAGCCCACTGTCTCCATTGGTCGATCTGGCCGATGTCTGGTGCGAGATCGAAGTTCCCGCCATTGGTCCATTTGACAGTTCGGTTCCGGTCGTAGCAGTTGCCGAGTTATTGGTTTCCCAGGTTGCGAAAGATCTTCAGGACGAAGCGACCGCTCGCATCGACTGTATTGAGGCTCTCTGGGAAAAAACAGAGGTTTTCCTTTAGCTTTTATCATCAAGGAGAAATAGCAGGTGATTAAAAAGAAATATGCTTCCGTCAAGAGCGCAGTCGCCGATATCCCTGATGGCGCCACGGTCATGATCGGTGGATTCGGCGCATCGGGCAGCCCGATTGAATTGATTCATGCATTAATTGACCAGGGTGCAAAAAACCTCACTGTGATTAATAACAACACCGGTAACGGTGAAGTAGGTCTTGCTGCCCTGATTGGTAACGGGCAGGTAAAAAAGATGATCTGCTCTTTCCCAAAGTCCAGCCAGTCGAGGGTGTTTCCGAAGTTGTACCAGGATGGCTTGATCGAACTTGAACTGGTGCCTCAAGGCACACTTGCTGAAAGGATTCGTGCTGCAGGTGCCGGCATCCCCGCCTTTTACACACCGACCACGGTCGGCACGGTGCTGGCCGAAGGTAAAGAAACCCGTCAATTTGATGGCCGTGAGTACGTCATGGAGCCATGGCTTCAAGCCGACTTCGCACTGGTTAAATGCGAGGTGTCTGATCCAATGGGCAACCTGACCTATAACAAAACAGCCAGGAACTTTAATCCCCTGATGTGCACGGCTGCCACCACCACCATTGTCCAAACCAGGAAGCTGGTGGACGCGGGTGACATCGATCCCGAGACTGTCATCACACCGGGTATTTTTGTCAACCGTATCGTAGAGGTTCCAGAGCCAGTTCACGAGGACACCCTGATTGCAGCAGGAAGGAGTTACCCATGAATACCGGTTGGACAAGAGACCAGATGGCTGCACGAGCTGCGCAGGATATACCCGATGGTTCATACGTGAACCTGGGCATAGGCATACCAGAATTGGTAGCACGATATGTTCCCGAGGGCCGTGAATTTATCTATCACACTGAAAACGGCATGCTTGGCATGGGTCCACCCCCAGCCGAGGAAGAGCGTGATCTGGACCTGATGAATGCAGGCAAAAAATACGTAACTGCCGTTCCCGGCGCTGCCTATTTTCACCACGCGGACAGTTTCTGCATGATACGTGGCGGTCATATCGATGTATGTGTACTGGGCACCATGCAAGTGGCAGCCAATGGCGACATAGCCAACTGGTCCACGGGCGCACCCGGCGCAATTCCCGCAGTAGGCGGTGCCATGGATCTGGTACAGGGCGTCAAACGTATCTACGTCATCACCCAGCACACCACCAGGCACGGCGATCCCAAGTTGGTCGAAAGGTGCAGTTATCCACTGACAGGACCCGGTGTGGTTTCACGGATATTTACCGATCTTGCGGTAGTTGATGTCACCCCTGACGGGTTCCAGTTGGTAGAACTCGCACCGGGCATCAGCTTCGAAGAGGTTCAGGCCAGGACCGGCGCACCGATCCTGCCACCGACCTGATTAATCAATAAACCACGACAATCTGAATAAGGACTGGAAACACAATAATGACTAACGTATTCATTTGTGACGGTATTCGCACAGCAGTAGGGCGTTACGGTGGTGGAATCTCTTCTATCCGTAGCGATGATCTCGCAGCCATTCCAATCACGGCCCTGATGGAACGTAATCCAGGTGTTGACTGGGCCTCGGTCGATGACGTGATGCTTGGCTGTGCCAATCAATCCGGCGAAGATAACCGCAACGTGGCGCGGATGAGCAGCCTGCTGGCCGGACTCCCACAGGAAGTGCCGGCCTGCACAATCAACCGTCTATGCGGATCCGGGCTGGATGCCATTGGCAGTTGTACCAATGCGATTCAAGCCGGTCAAGGTGACCTGATGATCGCCGGTGGTGTCGAAAGCATGTCCCGCGCACCCTTTGTCATTGGCAAGGCGGAATCAGCCTATGGCCGCACCCCGAAAATGTTTGATACGACCATGGGTTGGCGGTTTATTAATAGAAAGCTGGATGCGCAGTATGGGACCGATCCCATGCCGAAAACTGCGGAAAACCTCGCAGAACAATACTCCATCAGCCGTGAAGACCAGGATCAGTTTTCTTTCTGGAGCCAAACCAAGACAGATGCTGCACAGACGGATGGTCGTCTGGCACGTGAAATTTGCCCTGTCAGTGTTCCACAGCGCAAAAAAAATCCTCTGATCTTTGACAGGGATGAACATCCACGTCTGTCATCCCTTGAGAAACTTGCACAGCTCAGACCCCTGTTCCAGGGTGGCACGATAACCGCAGGCAACGCCTCCGGTATTAATGATGGTGCCGCAGCACTGTTATTGGCATCAGAAGCCGGTGCCAGCCGCTATGGTCTTAAACCGCGTGCCCGTGTACTGGGTATGGCCGTCGCCGGTGTGCCACCAAGAACCATGGGAATTGGACCGGTTCCCGCGACCACGAAATTACTGAAACGACTGGGTCTGACACTGGATGATTTCGATGTACTTGAGCTCAATGAGGCGTTTGCAGCACAGGCACTCGCCTGCACCCGGCAACTGGGACTGGCGGACGACGACCCCAGGATCAACACCCGTGGCGGTGCCATCGCCATCGGTCATCCACTCGGAATGAGCGGTGCCCGGCTGGCGATCACCGCCATGGATCAATTGCAACATGGCAACGGCAAACTGGCACTTTGCACCATGTGCATAGGTGTCGGCCAGGGTATCGCTATTGTTCTTGAAAAAGTGGAGTAAACAATGAAAACAGGTTCATTGAAGCATGCTATTGCGGATGCACGGGCACGTTACGTATCTGCCAATCCACGTAGCAAAGAAGCAGACAAATACGCCGGAAAGTTCATGCCCGGAGGCAATACTCGCTCCGTTTTACATTATGACCCATTCCCCTTGACCATGGTTCACGGGAAAGGTGCTGATCTCGTGGATCTGGACGGACATCGCTACGCCGATTTCCTGTGTGAGTATTCCGCCGGCCTTTTTGGTCACTCGGATCAAATCATCAGGGCGGCTGTGCACGAGGCCCTCGACCGGGGTGTTTCCATGGGTGCACCTACTCACTATGAAAGGGAACTAGCCGGTCTGTTATGTGCCCGATTTTCTTCAATTGAGAAACTCAGGTTTTGCAATTCCGGTACCGAAGCCAATCTCATGGCGCTTACGACAGCACGGATGATAACCGGTCGGGAAAAGATCATTGTCTTTGACGGCGCCTATCATGGGGGTGTTATCAAGTTTCCCAACGGCCTCTCGGCATTTAATGTGCCCTATGATTTTGTCCTGGCAGATTACAATGACACCGAACGAACTGCAGAGCTAATCCGTCAATTGGATGACCAGCTAGCCGCTGTCATTGTCGAGCCGATACTGGGTGCCGGCGGCAACATTCCGGGCACCAGGGAGTTTCTTAAAATGCTCCGAAGAGAAACTCGCCAGGTCGGTGCATTGTTGATATTTGACGAGGTCAAGACAGGCCGTATCGGACCCTCTGGTATACAAGGCCTGATGCGAATCAAGCCCGACCTGACCACGCTGGGTAAATTTATCGGTGGTGGCTTGCCAACAGGTGCATTCGGTGGAAACGCGAAGATAATGAACCGCTACAACCCGAAAAAACAGGGGGCCTGGAACCATGCGGGCACCTTCAATAACAATGTCTGTTCGATGGCTGCAGGCGCCGCGGGTATCGGCGAAATCTACACGCAGCAAAGGGCGCTGGAGTTTCTCGATTGGTCCGAGGCATTTCGGGTTGCACTCAACGAAATGTTCACCGACAAAGATATGCCAATGCACTGCAACGGCCTCGGCTCAATATTCGCGATACATTTTACGAGAAAACCGGTGAAGACAAAAAATGATATCAGTGCCGGGTGTTTGTCGCTTCGGCCCTTGCTGCACATGGAATTGTTACTTTCCGGCATCCTGGTTGCAAGTCGTGGTGATGTGTTCCAATCGCTGCCCATGACCCAAAAACATCTTTTCGAAGTCAGCCTTGCCCTTGAGAATTTCATAGACCGTTACAAACCACTGGTACTCAAGGTGTTGGGTATGTAATCGGCATCTCACTCTCAGACAGTGATTGCGTGCGTCGCTTTCACTTCCTCCATGACCACGTAAGTGTGGGTTTGTTTGATGTCTGACATTCGTGCCAGGGTCTGGCCCAGAAAGTCGCGATATTCAAGCATACTGCTGGTCCGGACTTTCAACAGGTAATCGAATCCACCAGCGACCATGTGGCATTCCATCACCTCGGGACACAGACCAACCTGTTCTTTGAAGCGATCAAATACATCCGGGGTGGTGCGATCAAGTAACACCTGGATAAAGCTGATAACACCGGCGCCAAGTTTTTGTGGATTGAGCAGTGTTACATAATCAAGAATGTAACCATCCGCCTCCAAACGGCGCACACGTTCAAGACAGGGTGTCGGGCTCAGATTAACCGAGCGGGCCAGGTCTGCATTGCTGATACGGGCATTACCCTGTAGCAGGCGCAAAATCTTGTAGTCGATGCGATCCAGAATACGGGCCTTTGATCTATTCACAGCATGTTCGCCTGTTTAAATGATATTTTTGTAGTGTTTACATTGTATTTAGTGACAATACAGTAGCATATATCGCGTATTAATCGGCATTTTGTAACATAATACACATATCTGTAA
>CBDTVF010000250.1:0-5125 GCA_965363775.1 uncultured Gammaproteobacteria bacterium | reverse complement strand
TGTTTCACCGGGCTTCCATTGGGCAATGTCCTCCCGCGTTACCGTGTCGAGGTTCACCTGCCTGACATTTCCACCGGTTTCACGGGTGACTTCGGGCCAGTCGTCCAGGCTCGGAGCTTCGAGACGGGCAGGGCCGCTACCGTCGAGGGTGAAATGCGTATGGCGGGTTGCTGCGCAATTGGGAATAATGGCAACGGCTTTGTTGGCCGCGTGGGTCGGGAAGTCCTTGACCTTTACGTCAAGCACCGTGGTCAGTCCACCTAATCCCTGGGCACCGATTCCCAGAGCGTTGATCTTTTGAAACAGCTCCAGTCGTAACTCCTCGGAACGTGTCGTGGCGCCCTTATCTCTCAATTCCTGGATATTGACGGGTTCAAGCAGTGCTTCCTTGGCCATTATCATGGCTTTTTCAGCGGTACCGCCGATGCCAATACCCAGCATGCCGGGCGGACACCAGCCTGCACCCATGGTTGGCACCATTTTCAACACCCAGTCGACCAGTGAATCTGACGGGTTGAGCATCGCAAACTTTGTTTTTGCTTCCGAACCGCCACCTTTGGCAGCCACGTGGACTTCCAACTTGTCACCCGGAACGATCTGGTAGTGGATCACGCAGGGAGTATTGTCACCGGTGTTCTTGCGGGTACCGTCAGGGTCTTCCAGAATCGAGGCACGTAGTTTGTTATCCGGATCCATATATGCCCGTCGAACACCTTCATTGACCATGTCGGTGACACTCATATCACCCTGCCACTGGATATCCATACCCACGTTCAGGAAGACCGTCACAATACCGGTATCCTGGCAAATGGGACGATGGCCTTCGGCACACATACGGGAGTTGATCAAAATTTGCGCCATGGCATCTTTGGCTGCCGGGTTGGCTTCCCTTTCATAGGCGTCATTCAGTGCCTGGATGAAATCGAGTGGGTGGTAATAGGATATGAACTGAAGCGCATCAGCTACGCTTTCAATCAGGTCTTTTTGACGGATGACTGTTGCCATGGTGAAAACTCCCCTGGATAAAATTTGAACTCTAATGAGGTGTCACATTGACGTCTGTAATGCAGGTCAATTTTACACCATGTTATTTCAAAGAACCCGATTTGATTAACCCTGTGACGCTTGATTGACCTATCCTGTAAAATACGTACGTAAGATCTTTTTATTTGGTGCAGATGCTCAATACAGGTTGTGACGTGAGGAAATGGTTGAAATGAACACGGTGATTGACAGGAACACCACGCCGCAACGAAAAGCCGCGAGCGAGGGCAATTTTTACCCTGACCGGACGTCTGCTATCGGACCGGGAATGAATGAGCGTATTCAACGACTGCGAAAGGCAAGTGTTGAGCTTCAACCGGGTTTATCAATAGAAAGGGCGCTGCATGAGACAGCGTTTTACAAAGATAACTATGGCAAGTATTCGATGCCGGTATTACGGGCATTGAATTTTCTGAATCACTGTCAGAAAAAGACCCTATTCCTGGGAGGCGGTGAACTGATCGTTGGTGAGCGTGGCCCGGCACCAGGCATGGTACCGACGTTTCCGGAATTAACCTGCCACAGTGTTGAGGACTTCCACGTTCTTAATACCCGTGATCAGCAAAATTACCGAATCAGCGAAGAAGACATAGCCACCTATGCCCGGGAAGTCATTCCATATTGGCAGGGCAGGACCATCCGCGAGCGAATTTTCGGCCATGTTCCCGATGAATGGTTAGCTGCCTACGAGGCCGGTTTGTTCACAGAGTTCATGGAGCAGCGCGCCGCTGGCCATACCGCACTCGACGGACAAATTTATCAAAAGGGTATGCTCGATTTCAAACGGCAGATTGCAACAGAAATCGAGGCACTGGATTATCTGAGTGACCCGGAGGCGACCGACCGCTTCGAGCAACTCACGGCAATGGATTTATCCTGTGATGCGGTGATTGTTTTCGCTGAACGGCATGCGGCATTGGCCGAAAAACTGGCTGAGGAAGAAGTTGATCCACAACGTGTTGCCGAGTTGAATAAAATAGCCGAGGTGTGCCGCTGGGTGCCGGCAAACAAACCGCGTAATTTCCATGAGGCCATCCAGATGTACTGGTTTGTGCATCTTGGCACGATCACCGAGTTGAACGGCTGGGATGCCATGAACCCGGGTCATTTCGACCAGCACCTGGCACCTTACTACGCGGCCGAACTCGCCGCGGGTACATTGACCCGTGAGCAGGCCAAGGAATTGCTGTGCTGTTTCTGGATCAAGGTCAATAATCACCCGGCGCCACCCAAAGTGGGTATCACTGCGCGTGAAAGTGGCACCTATAATGATTTTACCAATATCAACATCGGTGGCATCACCTCCAACGGCAAAGATGCTGTCAACGAGGTCTCCTACATCCTGCTCGAAGTCATCGAAGAACTGCATATATTGCAACCGGGAAACTCCGTACACATCAGTAGCAAAACACCCGATCGATTTCTGCATGCGGCCTGCAAAGTCATCCGTCAGGGCCACGGTTATCCATCGGTATTCAATCCGGATGTTTACATTTCAGAAATGCTTCGGGTGGGTAAATCTCTCAAGGATGCCCGTGAAGGTGGTTGCAGTGGTTGCATCGAGGTCGGTGCGTTTGGAAAAGAAGCCTTTCTGCTGACCGGATATCTCAATGTCCCGAAGGTATTGGAAGTCACACTTAACAACGGCATCGATCCTGTAACAGGCAAACTGGCGGGTATCGACACCGGTGATCCGTTGACATTCACCGATTACGACCAGCTATATAATGCCTTTCTCAAACAGTTGAATTTCATCATCGAAACCAAGATTCGGGTGAGCAACTATATCGACAGGATGTTCGCCAAGTATGCACCCGCGCCATTTCTTTCCGTGGTGGTTGAAGACTGCATCTCGAAGGGCAGGGACTACTATGACAGTGGTCCGCGTTACAACACTAACTATATCCAGTGTACCGGTCTGGGAACCACCACCGACAGTCTCTCAGCATTGAAAAAGCACATATTTGAAGACGAGAGCTTCAGCATGGACAGGATACTTGGCGCGCTTGCCAACAATTTTGAAGGTGATGAGTTTCTACGTCAAACGGTACTCAATAGAACCCCGTTTTTTGGTAACGATGAAGACCAGGCTGATGATATTGCTATACAGATTTACAACGATCTTCTCGCAGCCATTGATGGCAAACCCAATGTCAGGGGTGGAGAGTTTCACCTGAACATGCTCTCCACTACTTGCCACGTTTATTTTGGCAAAGTCATGGGCGCAACTCCCAATGGTCGATTGGCGGGTAAGTCAATTTCTGATGGAACATCGCCATCACATGGTGCGGATACCCATGGCCCCTCGATGGTTGTCCAATCGCTGACCAAATTGGATCACACCATGTCGGGGGGCACTCTCTTGAACCAGCGGTTTTTGCCCAGCATGCTGAAACGGGACGAGGATATCACCAAGCTGGGTCATTTGATCCGCAGTTATTTCAAACTGGGTGGGCACCATATCCAGTTCAATATCGTCGATACCGCCACCCTGAAAGCGGCTCAGAAATGCCCCGAGGATTACAAGGATCTGCTGGTGCGGATGGCGGGCTACAGTGATTACTTCAACGATATGAATGCGGATTTACAGCAAGAGGTCATTGATCGCACTGAAAACGAAGCGTTCTGATATGCCGGATCAGGGTGCCGCAGCTAGCCGGGTCTCTGATCCGGCAGAAGAGACCGAAGAAACCATTGCGCTGGTGTTCGATGTCAAACGTTTCGCCATCAACGATGGTCCGGGTATTCGGATCACGATATTTCTGAAAGGTTGTCCCTTGTCCTGTCGCTGGTGTCATAACCCGGAAAGCATTTCGACCAGCGTGCAAAAGATGTACAGCGTGGGCAAATGTATCGGCTGTGGTGAATGCGTCAAAATCTGTCCGCTGGAAGCCTGCGAGTTGACACCCGAAGGTATCGTAACCGAAACCGATATTTGTACGGCTTGCGGTCTATGTGCCGATGTTTGTCCTGCAAAGGCGACCGAAATGTCCGGGCGTTATGAATCGGTTGCAGAGTTGATGAAAGTCATAGAGAAAGAGCGGCCATTTTTTGACCAGTCGGGTGGTGGAGTGACCTTCTCCGGCGGTGAACCACTCTTATACCCGAAATTCCTGAATGAAATTCTCGATACCTGTGGTGAATTACAAATACACCGAACTGTCGATACTTCCGGTCTGACCTCGACGCGGACACTACTAGAGACAGCGAAACGGACTGATTTATTTTTATACGACCTCAAGTTGATGGACACGGAAAAACACAAGCAATGGACGGGGGCTGGCAACAGGCGAATTCTGCAAAACCTGCAAGCACTGGCAGAAACCGGCGCTGACATTCAAATTCGTATCCCGCTGATCAAGGGGGTCAATGCCGATGAACAAAATATTGAAGCAACTGCCCAGTTTGTCCTGGCCTTGCCCGGACCACGTAAACTGATCAATCTGTTGCCCTATCACGATGTCGCAGAAGGTAAGTCAGCCAAACTTGGAATGACCTATGAAGCCGAAGCCATGGCCACCCCTGATAAGGCAGATCTGGATCGGATTGTCGGTCAATTTGCCTTACATGGTCTGACGGCAACTGTCGGAGGTTAGCCCGACTATTTTGTCGTCTTGTCCGTGTCAGTTTCTCTATTCAAGCCATTTCAGCTTTGCAATCGGATAACCCAGGTAGAATTTGGGTCTTTCCAGGATGACACGAGTCACAACCCTTTGGATTTTTAAACTTTTATTAGCACTGAGTTCATCGCACAGACGATTCAATTCAGCGACATTCGTGCAATAGGTAAACGAAATGTAGTTGGTCTCACCTGTTACCCGCAGACAATCCATAAACTCAGGCAAACGTTCAATAGCCGTTTCGAATCGGCGCCGGATTTCCACGCTCTCCGCCATTTATGTTTGTAAGCATTTGTTATAAAGGGTAATTAAAATAATTCAGGAAATTGAATCATACTTGTTACCATACTAGCGTGAGGCGATTTCCTACACTTACAAAGCAAATATCCTACAGATAGGACAGGATAATGCAGTCGTCACAAGACCATGACCCTGACCACGGATGAGTTTATCCGGCGCTT
>CBDTVF010000249.1:0-5144 GCA_965363775.1 uncultured Gammaproteobacteria bacterium | reverse complement strand
AGAAATCTCCTCGTCAGCATTCTGCCCCACGTCCGGCAATTGCGGCGCATCGCGGCTCTCGACCGGCTGGGGGGCAGTGCCCATCCTACAGACGCCCATCGCATCGTTTTCAGAATTGGAAGTAGATGAACGCACGGTCATCTCCGGGCATCAATACGATGGCCACGAGCATGCTGGCAGATTTTCCGGCAAACCAGGTCGAGCTTGACGGCATTGTTGAAACTGCACATGCCATTGTCACGAAATCCAGGGAGATGACTGCCCAGCGGGGAACACTGGATGCCTTCATGCAGGAGTTTGGCCTGTCTAACCAGGAAGGCGTAGCCTTGATGTGCCTGGCTGAAGCACTGCTGCGCATCCCCAACGCGGAAACCCAGGATGCCCTGATCGCCGAGAAAATTGCTTCGGGCAACTGGGCAGATCATCGTGGAAGCTCCCAGGACCTGTTTGTCAATGCCGGTGTCTGGGCATTGATGCTGACCGGTGGGGTTATCAAGCTGGATGACCATGTGACAAAAGACGCTGCTGG
The DNA here is from genome assembly GCA_965363775.1 of uncultured Gammaproteobacteria bacterium. Taxonomy (GTDB): domain Bacteria; phylum Pseudomonadota; class Gammaproteobacteria; order Xanthomonadales; family SZUA-36; genus SZUA-36. The sequence continues at coordinate 4,615 of CBDTVF010000249.1, read as the reverse complement.
CTGGACCAAATCTGCAGTCGCACGTCTGAGTGGACCCGTTATCCGCAAGGCCGTGATGCAGGCCATGCGCATCATGGGACATCAGTTTGTCTTTGGCCGCAGCATCAAGGAAGCTTTGAAACACAGAGCCAAACGCGACGCAGGTTCCAGGCTGTTTTCTTTTGACATGCTGGGTGAAGGTGCACGTACTGCCTCTGATGCCGAACGTTACCAGGAACTATATCGGCGCGTGATAAAAGCGGTCGGGAATGCGTTAAGCGATGAAATTGAAGATATCGCGGCACGCTCATCCATTTCGATCAAGCTGTCCGCCCTCCACCCGCGATACGAGGCAGTTAAACACGACCGTGTTATGAACGAGTTGCTGCCGAGGGTAAAAGAACTGGCATTGCTGGCCAAATCCCACAATATGCAACTGACCATTGATGCCGAGGAAGCAGACCGACTGGATATTTCCCTGGATATATTTGAGGCACTGGCCCGTGATAAGGAGCTTTCCGGATGGCAGGGTCTGGGGTTGGTCGTGCAGGCTTATCAAAAACGCGGACCCGCAATGATCGACTGGCTGATCGAATTGGCCGAAGAAACCGGACGGCGTTTTCCCACCCGCCTCGTCAAGGGCGCTTATTGGGATTCCGAGATCAAGCATGCCCAGGAAATGGGTTACCCCGATTACCCGGTCTGGACACGCAAGGTCACAACCGACCTGTGCTACCTGGCCTCTGCACGAAAGATGCTCGAAGCCCCGCTGGCTTTTTATCCACAGTTTGCCACGCATAACGCACATTCACTCGCTGCTGTGGCAGCCATGGGTAAAGGCGTGGAGATGGAATTCCAGCGTCTGCACGGTATGGGTAATCTGCTCTACAAGGCCGCAGGTATGGTCATTGAAGATATGCCCAGGGTACGTACCTATGCACCGGTCGGCGCACATGAAGACCTGTTGCCCTACCTGGTACGACGTCTGTTGGAAAATGGTGCCAATTCCAGCTTTGTAAACCGCTTTATGGATGCCGATGTGCCCGTTTCAGACGTGGTCGGCGACCCGGTTGAAGCGGTTGCTGCCATGCAAGACAGACGTCACGGCGGTATCCCGCTGCCTGCTCAGCTGTATGGAGACAGGTTAAATTCGTCGGGTCTGGATCTGGCGAACCCATTAGAGGTTGAGCCCCTGATCAAGGCACTGGCCGAAAGATCAGAAATAGCCTATGAAGCGCCCTCGATCGTCTGTGGCAAAGCTGTGGGTGGCGAAGAAATACCGGTCAAATGCCCGGCCGACAACCGAATTGTAATCGGCACTACCCGACATGCCGAACCGGAGGATATCAACCGTGCACTGGATGCTGCAGTCACGTCACAGAAAGCCTGGGATGAGCTGGGTGGAGAAGCCCGCGCGCAAATCCTCGAACGTCTGGCTGACCTGATCGAAGAACATCGTGTGCCCTTGCTCGATCTGTTGGCAAGGGAAGCTGGCCGGGTGATCGCCGATGGTATATTCGAGGTTCGCGAGGCCGCCGATTTTTGTCGGTACTATGCATTACAGGCACGTCTCAATTTTGCCGAACCAAAGTCACTCAAATCCCCAACGGGTGAAAGCAACCAGCTTTCCCTGCATGGCCGGGGTGTGTTTTTCTGTATATCGCCATGGAACTTCCCACTGGCTATTTTTACCGGCCAGATTACCGCGGCACTAGCCTCTGGCAATGCGGTTATTGCCAAACCGGCCGACCCCACACCATTGGTGGGTGCATATACCATCCGCTTGATGCATGAAGCCGGTGTTCCCACCGATGTGCTGCACCTGCTCATTGGCCGTGGCTCGAAAATGGGTGCAGTGGTGGTCTCGGACGAGCGAGTGACGGGTGTGGCGTTAACCGGTTCAACCACTACCGCTCAACATATCAACCGCGCCTTGGCTGCCAAAACCGGCCCGATCAACACACTTATCGCTGAAACCGGTGGACAGAATGTGATGATCGTCGATTCCTCTGCCCTGCCTGAGCAGGTTACCGATGATGTCATCACATCCGCATTTTCTTCAGCCGGTCAACGTTGCTCGGCGCTACGTGTGGTTTATCTGCAAGACAGTATTGCTGACAAGGTCATCGAAATGCTGAAGGGGGCACTGGCGGAGCGCCAGATCGGTGACCCGCTGGATCTGGCCACCGATGTCGGACCCGTGATCAATGTCAGTTCACGTAATGGTCTGGAAAAGCATATTGACCGGATGCACGCGGAAGCTAAGTTCATTGCCAAAGGCAACCTGCCGGATGGTCTTGATAATGGTTCATACCTTGCGCCGCATATATTCGAAATTCCTTCTCTGTCGACACTGAAGGACGAGGAATTTGGCCCTGTCCTGCATGTGATCCGCTACAAACCCAAAGAAATCGACAAGGTCATGGCACAGATCGGGGACACCGGATTTGGCCTCACATTCGGTATTCACTCCCGCATCGAGGGTTTCTGGCTGGATCTGTTTTCGAAGAATGCGGTCGGCAACACCTATGTCAACCGAAATATGATCGGTGCTGTCGTGGGTGTTCAACCTTTCGGTGGTATGGGTCTTTCAGGCACCGGACCCAAGGCCGGCGGACCGCATTACATGTTGCGTTTCGCCACCGAGAAGATTCTGACCATCAACACGGCAGCCATCGGCGGTAATACCGAGCTTTTCAGACTGAACGAATGCCAGGGTGACTGATTAAGTCACCCTGCTCTACTCAATTAAACGGCTGTACTGCTGGTTTTTGCCGGGAACACGGTAGCCATCCCGTCAAGGTAACGCCACTGCGCATCGATGTGTGCCTGGAGCGATTCCGCATTACCCCAAAGCTTGCGAAAACGACGTTGCTGGTCAACGTAGGATTGGACGGGGGTGCTGTCGGGTCGCTGATTGATACGGTACCGGCAGCCGTCAAATATTTCGTAAAGCGGAAACAGACCACTGCGTACAGCGAGTTCAACCAACTCGGTGCTCTGATCGGGTTCTGACTTCCAGCCTGTCGGGCATGGCGACAACATTGTCAGAAAGCGAAACCCCTCTACTGACCGGGCATACTTGACCTTACGTAAGAAATCTTCACGATGACTGATTGACAGTGTAGCGGCATAGGGAATCCGGTGTGCGGCCATGATGGCCATGATGTCTTTCTTGCGCTCGCCTTTTCCGGATGGCGTGGTACTGGTAACCGCACCAACGGGTGTTGCACCACTACGCTGACCACCGGTATTTCCGTAGATTTCATTGTCGTAACAGATATAGATCATATCTTCATTGCGCTCTGCCGCAGCCGATAGGGTCGCGAGACCGATGTCATAGGTGCCACCGTCACCGGCCCAGCAGATCACCGGGTTGTCAATATCATTCATATTGGTCACGGCTGTAATACCGGTAGCAACAGCCGGGGAACTGGCAAACGTTGTTGCCGCGGTGGGCACGCCGTAACCAGAAGTGGGGAACGCACCTGCTGTAACGATACCGCAGCATGACGGGATAACCAGCACCGGTTGTTCGTCGCCCAGCGCCTCATCGAGCCACTGCAGACCAATCGACATTCCGCAACCGGCGCAATTGGTATTGCCCGGTCGCAATAAATGGGATTTGTAGGGTTTGGAGGGGGTAATTGCGGTCATACTGACATATCCTTCCATTCCGGATCAGATGCACTTGTGCGTTGACTCAGGTCATCAATGATCGCGTTGATATTCTCGGGAGTGACATCACCACCACCCAGACCAACCAGGTAGTCCTGCAACAACACGTTGGGATTTTCTCTCAGTGTCGCGGCAATTTCGAGCCAGAAAATCCCACCAGAACCCGGCGAGTGGTTACGGTCTAATACGGCTACTTTACTTGCCGATCCAATGGCAGAGATAAATTCCTTACGCGGAAACGGACGGAATAACTTGCTTCGTATCATTCCGATCTTTTCACCATTTTTCCGACGTTCGATAACAACGTTACGAACCGTACGTGCCATGGTATTACAGGCAATCAGGATAATGTCTGCATCTTCGGTTTCAAATGATTTGAGTGCGCCCGCAGGACGTCGGCCAAAGATCTTTTCAAACTCATCACGGGCCTCGTCAAGTACCGGAATAACCTGCTCCATTGATTGCTGTATCTCATACCGGTGCAATTCTGTTTCGCTTGGCCAGGTCAGACCACCGAAGGTCGATGGGTGATCATGTTTCAGACCATGCGGTATTACACACTGCGGAAGAAATGCATCAACCTGCTCCTGGGTGGGCAGATCAACGACCATTTGTGTATGTGAGGTCACAAAACCATCCATTGCAACAATCGATGGCAGCAACACGCGAGGATCTTCAGAGACCCGGAATGCCAGCAGTATCGTATCCAGCAAATCCTGGTGACTGGAACAATAAAATTGCAGCCAGGCTGCATCCCGCATCATCAGGCTGTCACCCTGATCCACCCAAATATTCCAGGGTGGCCCGAGCGTGCGGTTAACCGCAATCATCACGGTTGGCAGGCGATAGTAACCGGCCGAAAAGATATTTTCTGTCATATAGGCCAGCCCGTTTGAGGAACTGGCAGTAAATGTACGGGCACCTGCCAAAGCGGCACCAATGCAAACCCCCATGGCAC